>JAAYCX010000086.1 GCA_012729555.1 Acidobacteriota bacterium | reverse complement strand
TCCATGTCCCGGCCCTCGTTCCCTTCCGCCACGCTCCGCCGCGCCATGCGGTGGCGGGCGAAGGTCGCGCGCACGGCGTTGAAGAATACGGCCGGGATCATGGCACGGATGACGATGCCCGGTCCCCGGCGGCTCCCCGGGGCAAGGGCGTCGATGCGCCCGGCAGGCAGGGGGCGAAAGCCCCGATGGCGAAGACGCGCGAGCTCCCGGCCATGCCGAAACCGAAACCGGCGAAGAGGGCACGGTCCACGAGCGATGTCCGCGGCAGGATGCGGAACATGACAGACAAAGTGCCCGCCCCCGCCACGATGAAGGCAAAGAGGATCCCGCCGTCAAGGGCGCCGTCGATGTCCGGCTGGCTCTCGAGCCTGGGCCAGAAGAACCCCTTGCGTCTCGATTCATCGCGCCCTGCGGCGGTCCGGGAAGGATTCAAAATCGGGCTCATGGCGCCCCCCGGCGTATTCTGATTCATCAGGTTATTGGAAAGGCCCGCCGTTATGGCCCGATCAACCGCACGGGTAGGACCACGAAGGACCGCCTGCGGCCAATCCATCGGTAGCCCGCTCGCGCGGCCGGACGGAGGGTGCCGATTCCCGATCATCCGGGGCGTTGCCGGCCAGGCCGCGGAGGCACGGTCCAGGATGCTTTTTCTTCCTGCGCCCCGGAGACAAACCTTTTCCGCTCCCGTCCCCGATCAGGGATGATTCCGATCGGGCGCACCAAAAAAAAGGGCGCGCCCGCGGGACGCGCCCCTTTCGTGATACTCGTGTCGGCCGGGGGGCTAGAAATTGAAGACCACCCCGAAGGAGAGCTTGAGGTTGTTCAGGCGGCTCGAGGCGCCGGTGGAGCGGATCCGGGTGGTGTCGGTCGACCACACCTCGCCGTCGTCGTAGTCGACGGTGGTGGCGGTGACGTCGGTCTTGATCCGGTTGTAGGTGGGGGCGTACTCGGCCTGGATCAGCCGGATGCTCACGTTCTTGCCCGCCTTGAGGTCGATGCCGCCGCCGAAGGCCATGGCGAGGTTGGTGTCCCCCTTGAGGCTCCCGGTGATCGTCGTGACATCCTCGTCGGAGTAGACGCTGTCGCCGTAGTCATCGACATAGGAATCGACGTAGCGCACGTTGACGTCGTCGGCCGTCATCTTCGAGACGCCGAAGAGGGCGTGGGCGAAGGGGCGGACGATCGAGTCGTTGTTCCAGCTGAACTGGGGCCCGAAGAGCACGTTGTAGCGCCGGTAGTCGGCCTTGCCGGCCATGCTGGTCGTGTTCCTGTAGGTTTCGTCGTAATACTCGTTCTCGTAGTCGCCCGTCATCGCGGTGTCGATGTCGAGCGTGCCGTAGTGGCCGCTGAAGTTGGCCTTGATCCCCACCCAGCTGTTCAGGTTGCGGGTCAGGGCGAAGTCGAAGCCGTTGGTGATCACGGCCTCGTTCATGCTCGTGCCGTACCCCTCGGGGCCGTCGTAGCCCATGAGGCGGGGCGACATCCCTCCGAGTGCGAGGTTGCTCGTACTGAGCAGGTCCCCCTTCATCATCGAGTAACCGCCGAAGACCTCCCAGTCGGGGGCGTCCTGGGCCACCGCCGTCGCGGCGAGGGCCAGCATCATCAACATCACCGGTGCCATCTTTCTCATCTGTAAATCCTTTCTTTTCTTTAAAACGCGGGCGCCCGCCCGTGGGGGCAGGCCTCTCCCGGCCCAACCGTTCGCGAATTTGCGCCGCTTCCGGGAAATCTGCTGGTGCCCCCCGTGGGACAGGGCCCGGAAGCTCTGGGGTCATATCGGCCGGGACGTGCGGGTGCTTACGCTTTTTCGCCCGCGGGCGCCGAATCGAGCACTTCGCGCACCCTAAGCGCCAGCTGGCGGGGAGAGAACGGCTTCTGCAGGAAGGCGACCCCCGTCTCGAGCACCCCGTGGTGGGAGATGGCTTCGTTGTCGTAACCGGAAATGTAGAGCGCCCGGATGCCGGGGCGGATCGCGCCGAGGCTCTCGACGAGGGCGCGCCCCCCCATCCCCGGCATGACCACGTCGCTCACCACCAGGTGGATAGGTCCCGGGTGCTCCCCGGCCACCCCGAGCGCCTCGGCGCCGTCGGCCGCCTCGAGCACCGTGTAGCCGCCGCCGCGCAGCACCCGGCCGGCCAGCGCCCGCATGGCCGGCTCGTCCTCGACCAGGAGGATCGTTTCCGCTCCCCCTGCGGTCGCCCGGGGCCGGCTCTCGGGCGCCGGCGGGGTGAGCGCGTCCCGGGCGGGCGGGAAGAAGACCTCGACCGTGGTCCCCTCCCCCTTTGCGCTCGCGACCCGGATGAAGCCCCCGCTCTGGCGCACGATGCCGTACACCGTCGAAAGCCCCAGCCCGGTCCCCTTCCGCTTCGGCTTGGTGGTGAAGAAGGGCTCGAAGATCCGCTCCCGGGTTTCGGCGTCCATCCCCACCCCGTTGTCGGCGACGGCCAGCCGGACGCAGGGTCCGGGCGCCGCCCCCTCCTCCCGCGCCTCCCCGACCTCGACGCCCCCGCTCTCCACCCGGATCCTTCCGCCCGCCGGGAGGGCGTCGCGCGCGTTCACCACCAGGTTCATCACCACCTGCTGCACCCTGGCCGGGTCGGCGTGAATCCACCCCGGCCCGGGATGGAAGTCCAGTTCGATGTCCTCCCGGATCATGCTCCGGAGCAGGGGCCTCATCTCCCCGATGACGGGGCCGAGGTCGAAGGTCTCCGGCTGCAGGATCTGCCGGCGCCCGAAGGCCAGCAGCTGCGACGTCAGCGCCGCCGCCCGTTTGCCCGCGTCGCGCACGTGCTCCAGCTCCTCCCGCAGCGGCTCCCCGGGGGCCACCTCCTCGAGCGCCAGGTCGGTGTAGCCGTTGATCACGTTGAGGAGATTGTTGAAGTCGTGGGCCACGCCGCCGGCGAGCACCCCCACCGCCTCCATCTTCTGCGCCTGCAGGAACTGCGCCTCGAGCCGCTTGTACTCGGTGATGTCGCGGAGCACCCCCACGATCTGCCGGTT
>JAAYCX010000085.1 GCA_012729555.1 Acidobacteriota bacterium | reverse complement strand
GACCTCGGCCGACTCCGGGGGGCCGTCACAGGCGAAAGCCGCGCTGTCGAAAACTGCATACTCGAGGCGCTGCTCCCGGACGATCCGGACCAGGCGGTCGGCCTCGAATGTCAACGGACGTTCACAGCGAGCGTATACGACCTCCGGCATATCGGGTCCGAAAAGCCGCTCCAGGCGGTCCCGGTGGTCCTCGCCGGCCAGCTCCCAATCAAAGAGCCCTACCCGCATTCCCCGCTGTGCCATGTTCCCCAGAATGTGTAAAGCGAGATAGCTTTTCGCGGTGCCGCCGTCGCCAAAAAGTACTGCCGGGTGCCTCCGGGGAAGCGAAAGCCCGTCAATCCGGATTGAATCGTCGGGCGCAGGGCGCTCCAGTGTGCGGAGATCCACGGCCGGCTGTCCCTGGCGCTCTGCCGTCAACACCCGTTGGCATAATTCCTCGAGGGCTGCAGTCCAATCTACAGACTTACTCCCTGCCCGGCTGGCCAGGAGCTTCGCCCGTTCAGTCCGGGCTCGTCCGCTGGACAGGTTGAAGTCGGCAATGGATAGGGTCCCGCCAAAGCTCTTCGCCCCCGGCAGGCGGCACCTCACGCAAAGTTCAGCCAGGAGTTCATTGTGCTCCCGGCGCAGGCGGTCCACCTCGAGGACGCTTCCGATCTCCGGCAGGGAAAGCCGATAACGGTCCTCCGTGATGGCTTCGAAGAGGTGCTGGCCGGCGGAACTGTGGGAGCGGTAGGCTATGAGGGCTCCCTCCAGGTCGTTGATCGCGTCCGGAAAGGTGCCATTACCTGATTTGGCCGCCTCATGCAAATTGTGCGCCTTGTTCAGAAGTTCACGCTCCCCGGCAATCCGCACGAGCTCACGGGCGTGATGCGTGACGTCGATGTCGACCGGGATTCCGGCTCCAAGCTGGGAAAGGTAGGTGATCGGGACGGCGTCGGCCTGGCCGGCCTCCATGATCTCCTTCTGCATGGTGACCAGGTCGATCGACGTCCCCGTGGTCGCCAGACTGAGCATTGCGCGGTATGTGATCCGGTCGCGCTCGTCCGGAAGATGACGCGGTTCGAGTCCAGCCGCAATGACATCTCCCAACGCATCAGCACCACGTACGAGAACAGCGCCCAATACCACGGAGACAGCTTCAGTGTCGATCAATCTCGTTTGCACAAGCTCTCCCTTTGACTGGCGGTCATCTGTTGGTAGAGGAGGCACAGGAAGCTGTGCAGATCGGGTGTTACATGCACCAGCGCAAAGCATTTCAAGCAGCGCCAGGGCGCCGGCAGGATCTCCTGGGGCCCGGATCCGCGCGGCCGGATGGATCGCGGCATCTATCCCCTCCGCGCCGAAAGATTGGCTTTGGCTTCGACCAGGGACACCCCCGGCAGAGTTTCGGCGAAAAAGGATTCCAGCTCGCTCCGGAGGAATACCAGCCGCCCACCCCATTTCCGGAAAGGAACGATTCCCCTGGATGCACGCGAGTACCAAAGCCGCTCGGTCCCGCCAAACAGGGCGGCGGCGGTCCGTGCATCGAGGATCTCCCCCGCCAGCTGGCGTCGCCCCGTGCATTGCCCACGCCGCTTTGCAGGTGGATTTCGCTTACCCATTGGCTTTTGTCCTGAGAGTCTTTGCCAAGGCTTCCACTTCCGACCGGTTAAACAGCCGCAGGCCGCTCTTTGTGCGTTCTGCCCGAAGTTTTCCGGTTCGCTCGTAATACAGGACCGTTGTTCCGGCTTTCCCCAGGATCTTTGCCGCGTCATTGGTCGTCAGCAATTCCATTTCCATTACCCTCCATGAAACCGTTGCTTACTTAACAGGATGATGATAAATAATGTGCAGTAACCTTTCATAAGTTACATAGCGTTACATTTCAAGGTGAGGAAAAATGGACCTGGCGCAGGAACAGCACGAGTGGGATTTGCGGGAGCAGCTCCACAAAGAGCGCCCCCAATATTTTGCCGGCCATGGTATGTGGCCGCGGTTCAGCAATTATGAAATCAGAACAGAAAAGGGGATAAGGGATAAAGACCGAACCACAAACATCTGTAAGCACTGTGGCTGGAGCCGTCTTCCATTGGAAGAATATAGCTACTTAGCAATTTGCCCCGCCAAAGATGCTTCCCTTACGTGGTATAAGCCCTTTGATCTCTACCCGGGAATTTTGTTTGAATTTATTGATTTGGCCGCTTCATTGTCAAGGGATTCCGAAATCTTTGAATCCGAATACTCGATAAAGAAAGCACCCTGGATATTTAAAAGCGAATCCGATATCACTTCGCCAGTATTGTCGCGTTCGAACAAGATGACGGACGTATGGATAAAAGATCGGATAGAGCGAGACGGCCCCCGACTGCTGAACTTCTATACCAAGTATGGCCAGATTACAGGGGCGCCATTCAAAAAAGATTACTATTCCGATTTTCTGAATTGGGGGAAGAGGCTTGCCATTCTAAATCCCAAAAAACTGAAGCGCGCCGTTAAATTGGGAACCTTGAAGAAGGACTATGATTCATGGGTTCATTCAGTGCTCAGAGATAATGCTGAGGATATCAGGCTTACCTATGCAAGCTGCTATCATTTGAAGTTCTGGGTTGATCTTTGGCAAGAGTATTGCGCAACGGGAAATAACGCGGACGGATTTCGAAACGATCAGACACCCTGGGCGAGTGTTTTCGATCGCTGCATTGCACCCAATATCACCCTCAAAATTCGGCCAAGAAGGAAGACATGGCAGATTGACTACGATTTTGATCAGCTGTTCCATGCAATAATGGTCATGTTCCTTCTCAATATCAGTTCAGAAAAAAACCAGATCCGAATATGTGCGCTTCCTGAATGCGGGCGACCATTCTTGTCGGCAAACCCAAGGGCGAGGTACTGCTGTAACAGCCATGCAGTCCGGTCGAGAGTCCGTAAGTTCAGGAGCGGCCAGAAGAGCGTAGTGATAAGTGAAGGGGAATTATCAACGAAACAGGGGAAAACTCGGGGAAAATCAAGGAAGGCATAAAAACACGAAAACCCGCATGGATAGCGGGTTTCAGTGCGTTTTCAGCGGTTTACAAAATAGCGACCAGAAGGCTTAGAAGGCAGATGCTCTATCCAACTGAGCTATGGGCGCCCATGGAATGCGTCGCAGTATATCAGATGGGGCGCGGCGGTCTCAAGCGTCAGCCGTTCAGGATGCGGGTGCGGATGTTGCTCTCGAGCGCCGCGATCTCGCCCGCGATCCCGCGGGACAGGGTGCGCTCGGCGTCCATGATCAGGTACCCGATGCCGTTCCGGGTATGGTAGGACTGGGCCTTGATGTTGACCCCCATCCCCGCCACCAGGCCGTTGACGCGGCTGAGGACGCCCGGGACGTCCTTGTGGATGTTGAGCACGCGCAGGCTGTCGGCGACCTCGGGCATCTGCACCTCGGGGAGGTTGGCGCAGCCGGTGGAGCTGCCGGTCTGGACATAGTCGAGGAGCGCCCCGGAAACCTCCAGGCCGATGTTGCGCTGCGCCTCCTCGGTGCTCCCGCCAATATGGGGGGTCAAAATCACGTTGTCCAGCCCGCAGAGGTCGGACCGGAAGGGGTCGCGGCTCGAACTCGGTTCCTCGGGGAACACGTCGAGCGCGGCCCCGGCCAGGTGCCCGTTCCGGAGCGCCTCGCAGAGCGCGACGATGTCCACCACCGACCCGCGGCTGAGGTTGAGCAGGTAGCTCCCCGGGCGCATCCGGGCCAGCTGCTCCCGCCCGATCATCCCCCGCGTCAGCTCGGTGTCGGGCACGTGCATCGTGACGAAGTCCGCCGCTTCGAGCAGTTCGTCGAGGTCCGCGGCCTGCCGGGCGTTGCCGAGCGCCAGCTTCCTGACGATGTCGTGAAACACCACCTTCATGCCGAGCGATTCGGCGAGCAGCCCCACCTGGGGGCCGATGTGGCCGTAACCGACGATGCCGATCGTCTTGCGCCGGACCTCCATGCAGCCGGCGGCCGATTTCTGCCAGCGCCCGAGGTGCAGCTCCATCGAGCGTTGCGCCGCCCGCCGGGCCAGCATGACGACCTCGGCGATGGTCAGCTCGGCGACGCTGCGGGTGTTGCTGAACGGGGCGTTGAAGACGGCGACCCCGCGGCGCGTGGCGGCTTCGATATCCACCTGGTCGGTCCCGATGCAGAAACATCCCACGGCGATCAGCTGCGGCGCCGCTTCGAGCACCCTGTCCGTGATCCGCGTCTTGGAGCGGATGCCGAGCACCTGCACCCCGCCGAGCCTCCCCAGGAGTTCGTCTTCAGAGGGGGATCCCGCCGTCGTCTCCACCCGGAAAGCGCCGCCGGCCCGGAAACTCTCCGCGGCGACCGGGTGGATGTTTTCGAGGAGGAGGATGGCGGGAGCCTCCCCGGCTTCCGCTCCCACCGATTGTCGTGCCTTCATCGCCAATGCCCCGTCCTTTACGCTATGCGTCCCGCCCCGCGGGGGGGGACCGGTTATGCCGCGGGAACCAGCGGCACCTGCATGCACAGGTTCATCGCCGGGGTCACCTCCCCGAAGACGGCCGTCATCGCCTCGACCAGGTCGACGCCGGAACTGCCCGCGACCTCTTTTTGAGACATCGGGTAGTATACCTGAAATCCCGCCCAGGACGAGGGTTCGGCCCCGGCGAGGGTCCTGCGGAGCCGGTCCATATCGGGAAACGCCCCCCGGCCGAAGGTAACGCGGTTTTCCCAGTCCCCGGCGTCGATCCGGAACCCCTCCCGGCGCACCAGGCGGCCGAGCTGCCGCTGCATCTCCCCCCCCGGCACGAGCGCCGCGAGCAGCCGGTGCCAGTCCCAGTCCGGCCGGAGGCGGATCTGCGGGTTGTCCTCGGGCGGCCGGATCATCCCCCGTTCCACCGAAAACCCGCATTTGAAGAGGCCGCCGTCGATGGTGAGGAAGAACTTCGAGCAGCCGAAACTCACCTTCGAGGAGACCGTCTTGGCGCTCCGGTTGGAGCGGGAAACAAAACCGATCCACTGCCAGTAAACGCCCCTGCCGAAGCGCTCGGTCACGAACCCCTCCCGGTAGCGCGCCTCGAGCGCGAGCTTGAGGATGCGGGTGATCCGCTCGTTGTCCTCGAGGTTCCCCACCCGGATGCCGCGCTCGAAATCGAGGTACTCGGCGGCGAACCGGATCGCCGAGGCGGGGTAAGGGGGGGCGATTTTCGGCGTCATGCGGCCTCCTCTTCCGGGAAGGTTTCCCGGTCCGACGCGAGCGTCAGGACGTAGCCCTCGCGGGCGCGCCACCATCCGTGGAAGCGGCGCCCCGATTCCAGGCAGCTTCCCGTCCAGCGCTTCCAGCCCCGGCACCCGCCGTCCGCTTCCGGCCCGGCGACCACCTCCACGCTGCGCGTATCCCGCCGCAGCCCTTCGCGCAGCGCCTTCAGCACGCTCTCCTTGGCGCTCCAGACCAGGTTGGCCCTCAGAATCCCGGTTTCCCCCGAAGCCCCGAGGCAGTAGGCGGCCTCCCCGGGGGTGAAATAGTCCCGGACCAGCGATTCCCCGCGCTCCTCCAGCTTCTCGATGTCGCACCCGAGGAGGAGCGGCGCCGCGGCGACCGCGCACAACCCGCACGGGCCGCTGTGGCTGATCGAGAGCGCCACCGGCAGCGGCACGCCGTTTCGAACCGCTTCGGGCGCACCGTCGGCGGCGGCCCGGACCTCCAGCGACGCGGGCTCCAGGCCGGGGATCGCGAGAAACCCGAGCAGCGCCCGCTTGGCCGTCCAGCGGCCCAGGCGCCAGTCCCGCCGCCGCTTGGCGAAGCGCAGCGCGTCCGACACGCGGCGCTCCCCCTCGGCGAGCCAGTCGTCCCCTTCCGGCACGTCCTCCAGATGCTGCAGGAGCCAGCCCAGCCTTTCTTTCATAGGACCGCGGGGCGACTCCGGCGGGCGCGGCGCGCCCCTGCCGGAGTCCGCCGGGAGCTACTTTTCCGAATGGAGCGCCTTCCGGATCGGCAGGAGCTCTTCCTCCTCGACCGTGTCCGGAAGATCCATCGTCCGGTAGCCCCGGAGGAGCATGTACACCTTCCCCTTGTCGTCGACCACCTCGGCGTCGTAGGCGCCTTCCGGACCGCGGCGGACGACGGCCAGCAACGCCGCCCCGGGGGCGTTTTCAAGCGCGGAGACGATCTCGAGCTTTTCGAAACCGTAGGGGAGCCCCAGCCGGGCTTCACCGGCCAGGCCCACGAGGCTCGCCGTCTGGAAGCAGAGTTCCACGAACCGTGGCGCGACCAGGAGCGGAAGGTCCGCCGGCACGTGGTTGGGCGGCAGCGAGCCGGCGAAACGGCCCACGACCTCCTCCCCCGCTTTCCAGGCGCTGTCGATCACCTGGTAGGCGGGACCGTGGAAATAGACGCGGTAGATGCTCGAGGCCCCGGCTTTCGAGGCGCTCTCCGCGGCGGGCGCCCCCTGCTTTTTCTTCCCGGCGGGGGCCTTGGCGAGCAGCCGCACCCTCCCGGTGAAGTGGGTGGTGATCTCCGGCTCCGCCTGCCCATGAAGCAGCCGCGCGCCGGTGAGGGCGCAATCGGCGACGACGTCCCCGCCGTCGATCCCGAACCGGGCGCTGATCGTCAGCGCCCGCGGCTGGTTGCGATAGAACTTGAACGGGGCCAGGAACCGGACGTCCTCCACCCCCCCGATGAACAGGTCGGGGAAGAGGAGGCGCGCCGTTTCGGCCATCCCCTCGACCCCCATGACGCCCGGAAGAACCGGGGTGCCGTCTATCTGGTGATCGAACAGGAAGGGCTGTTTCGAGGGATCGAGCTCCGTTTCCACCGTCAGCCCGCCGTAAAGGCCCATTCCCTTCACTTCCCCGATCATGATTCCGCGCCCCTCGAGCAGGGGGGCCATCGGCCCTTCGCGGCCGACATCGAGCCCCCCTTCGGGATCGAACTCCCCTACCATGATCCCCAGGCGCTGCCCGATGACGACTTCCCCGCGCGTTCCGCCGGTCAGTTCCCGGCGCACGACCGGGATTCCGGCTTCCGGCGCCAGCATGTCGATCCCCGCCTGCTTCATGATGGCCGGGATCGACCCCCGCGCCGCCATCCCGATGCCGCTCCAGGCGGTCCAGTCGATGGCGATCCCCAGCGAACCGGGGCGCGAAGAGCGGAAATGGGACACGCATTTGCAGAGCAGGTCGTTGGCGGAACTGTAATCGGTCTGTCCGGCGTTCCCGAACCTTCCGGCCACGGAACTGAAGACCACGGCCGCCCCGAGCGGCATCTCCCCGACGCCGGAAAGGAGGTGGAACCAGCCGGCGCCCTTCACGTCGAAGACCCGGTCGAATTCCTCCTGGGCCTTGTCCGGGATGGCGCGGCTGATCTCGAGCCCCGCCGCGTGCAGGAGGACGTCGACCCGGCCGTGGCGTTCGCGGATTTCGCCCATCACCCGCCCGACCGCCTCCCCGTCCATCAGGTTGAGGCTCCGGTAGTGGGCCTGGCCCCCGGCGGCCCGGACCGCCCGGATGGCGTCGAGCGCCGCCGCGCGGCGCTCGATCGCCGCCATTTCACGGTCGACCGTCACCGGGGTGGCCCGTTCCCCCCTGGCCTTGAGGCGCTCGAAGATGTCGCGTTTCAGGTTTTCCCGGTCCGACTCGAGGCGCGCGAGGTCGCCGTCGGCCGGATCCGGCTCGGGAGTCATGTCGAGCAGGTAGAAGGTCCCGCCCGATGCGGCGGCCAGGTCGGCCGTGATGGCGGAAACGATGCTGCCCGCGGCCCCCGATACCACGAACACGGTGTCCTTGCCGAGGGTGAGCCCCCCCCCTTCCCCGGCGGGGCGTTCGGCCAGCCCCACCGTCCAGCGCTTCCCGTCCCGGTACCCGATCTCCACGGCCCCCGGATCGACGAGGGTCTCCTCGATCAGCAGGTCGGCCAGCGCGCTCGTCTTGCGGCTCGGCTCGAAGTCGACGGCCTTGACCGTCGCCTCCCCCTTCTCCCGCTTGAAGGCCTTGGCAAACCCCGTCACCGCGCCGCCGAGCGGGTCGAAGGCGCCCGCCTCGTCGTAGCCGTGCATCCCCCCGAGACGCGTCGCCGTGACCAGGAAGGTCCCCGGGGCGCCGATCCCGGCGTAGAGCGCCTTCATGGCGGCAAACAGGAGCTTGGCCCGGACGCGCGTCGCCTCGTTCCATTCCGCGGCGCTCATTTCCCGGATCGATTTCGGGCTGTCCAGGGCGGCAAGCCAGTACACCCCCTGGACCGGCCCCGCGGCCGCCCAGGGTTCAAGCAGCCGGGCGAGTTCTTCCGCCCCGGGCGCCCCCTCGATCACGAGGGTCTCGACCCCCATCTTTTCCAGCCTGGCGACGAGCGCCCGGGCGACCCCGCCCTGGTCGGGCATGACGACCACCCGGCTCCCGGCGCCGAGCGTCACCCCCGTGGGCTTGCACAGTGCGAGTGCGGGCCGCAGCTGCGGCACCGGCACCCGGCGCGCGACGGCATTGGCCGCTTCCATGCTCCCCGCGACCGTCTTCGCCCCCGCGCCCGCAACCGGCGTTGAATCGGAGACCGCCGGGCCGGCGGCCGCCGCCCCCGTCCCCTGCCGGAGCCCGGGCTTGCGGTCGTAGACGAAACCGATCACGTGAGCCAGCGTCGGGAATTCGCGCAACTTGAGGTTGTCCTCGCGCTCGATATCGTAGGCGGCCCGGATGGCGGCGAACATCTCCGCCTGCTTGACCGTGTCGACACCGAGGTCCGCCTCGAGATCGAGGTCGAGATCGAGCATGTCGATCGGGTAGCCCGTCTTCTCCGCGATGATCCGAAGCACCGTGTCCCTGACCGGGTCCGCCTGCGCTCCCGCCGGAACCGACGCCTCGGCCGGAACCGACGCCTCGGCCGGAACGGACGCCTCGGCCGGAACGGACGCCCCGGCCGGAGCCGCCGCCCCGGCGGCCGGTCTGCCGGCCGCCAGATCGGGGCGCCGGTCGTAGGCAAACCCGATCACGTGCCCGAGCGTCGGGAAGTCCCTCAGCTTGAGGTTGTCTTCACGCGGGATGTCGTAGGCCGCGCGGATGGCGGCGAACATCTCCGCCTGCTTGACCGTGTCGATGCCGAGGTCCGCCTCGAGATCGAGGTCCAGGTCGAGCATGTCGATCGGGTACCCGGTCTTTTCGGCGATGATCCGAAGCACCGTGTCCCTGACCGGGTCCGCTGGCGCCCCCGGCGCCCGCGCCCCCTCCGCCGCCCGCGCCGGGGCGGCCGGAACCTGCGGGGGAGCCGCCTTCGCGGCCTCCAGGCCGGGCTTGCGGTCGTAGACGAACTGGACCACGTGCCCGAGCGTCGGGAAGTCCCTCAGCTTCAGGTTGTCCTCTCGCGCGATGTCGTAGGCCGCGCGGATGGCGGCGAACATCTCCGCCTGCTTGACCGTGTCGATGCCGAGAT
>JAAYCX010000084.1 GCA_012729555.1 Acidobacteriota bacterium | reverse complement strand
TCGTCGACCAACAGCCCGATCGCCAGGATCATCGCGAACATCGTCAGCATGTTGATCGAATAGCCGAAGGCCGAGAGCACCCCGAACGTCCCCAGGATGACCACGGGGACCGCGATCGTGGGGATGAGGGTGGCGCGCATGTTCCCGAGGAAGAGGTACATGACCAAAAAGACCAGGATGACGGCCTCGATCAGGGTCCGGACCACCTCGGAGATGGCGACGCGGATGAAGGGGGTCGTGTCGTTGGGGTACGCCACCTTCATCCCGGCGGGGAAATAGCGCGAGAGTTCCTGCATCGTCGCCTTGACGTTGTCGGCCGTGTCGAGCGCGTTGGCCCCGGCCATCTGCCGGATGGCCAGCGCGGCCGCCGGGTGTCCGTCGTTGTGAACCAGCTTGAACTGGGAGAACTCGGTCCCCAGTTCCGCGCGGGCGACGTCGCGCACCCGGACCACCGAACCGTCGGGGTTGTTGCGCAGCGGGATGGCGCCGAACTCCTCCGGCGTCTTCAGCAGGTTCTGCACGGTGATGGTGGCGTTGAGCCGCTGCCCCGGCACGGCCGGGGTCCCGCCGTACTGGCCGGCGGACACCTGCACGTTGTGGGTCCGGATCGCCGCGACGACGTCGCTCGGCGTCAGGCTGTAATTCGTCAGTTTGTGCGGGTCGAGCCAGATGCGCATGGCGTACTGGGCCGCGAACGCCTCCACCTCCCCCACCCCCGGCACGCGGGCGATCGACGTCTGCACCTGGGAGATCGCGTAATCCATCAGGTCGTTCTGGTCCAGGCTTCCGTCCTCGCACGTCAGCGCGACGATCATCAGGAAGTTGCGGGTCGATTTCGCCACCGAGAGCCCCTGCCGCTGCACCATCTCGGGGAGGCTCGGCATGGCCAGCTGGAGCTTGTTCTGCACCTTGGCCCAGGCCAGGTCCGGGTCGGTGCCGGGGGAGAAGGTGAGTTCGATCTGGGCCACGCCCGTGGAATCGCTCTTGGAGGACATGTAGATCATCCGGTCGAGCCCCGTCATCTTCTGTTCGATGACCTGGACGACCGTGTCCTCCACGGTTTTCGCCGAGGCGCCCGGGTACATTCCCCGGATGCTGATCGAGGGGGGGGCGATGGGGGGGTACTGGGAAATCGGCAGGATGTTGATGGCGATGACGCCCGCCAGCATCATCCCGATGGCGATGACCCAGGCGAACACCGGGCGGTCAAGAAAAAATCGTGCCATGAAGGTCCTCTCCTATCGGGCTTCCGTCGGGGGTTGCTGGGGGGCCGGTACGAAAGGAACGGCCCTGACTTCGGCGCCGGGGCGCACCTTCTGCGTCCCCTCGACGATCAGGCGGTCCCCCGGCTGGAGCCCGCGGGTCACGAGCCATCGATCCCCGAGGGCGCGGTCGAGTACCAGGGCCCGCTGCTCCACTTTTCCGCCGGCGTCCACCACCAGCGCGACGGGATTCCCCTTGGTGTCCCTGCTCACCCCCTGCTGGGGGACCAGCACGGCGTTTTCCCGCACCCCCTCCTCCACCACCGCCCGCACGAACATCCCGGGGAGGAGGATCTGCCCGGGGTTCGGGAACACCAGGCGGAGGGTGACCGACCCGGTGGTCGGATCGACCGTCACGTCGCGGAACTTCAGGGAACCCGTTTTTTCGTAGGGGGTGCCGTCCTCGAGCAGGAGCTTGACCCTGCTGAGGCCGGAGCCGGAGCGCTTGAGATCCCCCTCCTCCAGGCGCCGCCTCAGCCCGATCAGCTCGGCGCTGGCCTGGGTGACGTCCACGTAGATGGGATCGAGCTGCTGCACCACGGCCAGGGGGGTGGGCTGGTAGGCCGTCACCATCGCGCCGACGGTGATGTTCGATTTTCCGATGCGGCCCGAAATCGGCGCCTTGATCGGCGTGTAGGAGAGGTTGATCCGGGCGCTTTCCACCGCGGCCCGGTTGACCGCCACGGCCGTGCGGCGCACGGCCAGGTTGGCTTCGGCCTGCCTCAGCGCGGCCTGGGCGTCGTCGGCGTCCTGCGCCCCGACGGCGCGGATGGCGGCGAGCTCCTTGAGCCGTTCGGCGCGGGACCGGATGGCGGGGAGGTTGGCCTCCGCCAGGGCGATCTCCGATTCGGAGAGCGCGAGCGCCGCCGTGGCCTGGTCAAGCGCCACCTGGTAGGGGGCGGGATCGATCTGGTAGAGGATATCCCCTTCCCGCACCATGGCCCCTTCCTGGAAGAGGCGCTTCTGCAGGAGGCCGCTCACCTGGGGCGTGATCCCCGCCACGAGGTAGGGATTGATCCTGCCGGGCAGTTCGGTGGTCAGGACGACGCGCTCGGTCCCGACGGTGACCACGGCCACTTCCGGCGGCCCCGCCGCCGGCGGGGGGGCCTGATCCCGGCATCCCGACAGAAACACCCCCGCGAGGAGACACCCCGCGGCGACCATATGTTGCATCCGATTTTCAGCCAGCATAGAACGACTCCTCAGTGCGACGATCGAACAAAGCATCGAAAACGGGATATGCAGCAATTTCCGTGCCATCGACACCCTCGCGGCAATAATGGCGGAATTCCATAGTCTACCTCCAACCACCCCTCAAAAACAGGGGGAGGCACGATTTCGACAGCCCCTCTCTCCCGTCCCGGGGCGGCGCGCATTGGCAGGAGCCAACGGCATCTGCCAATGCAATATCGCCGTTGCGGGTGTATGATTCCACCGTGGACAAGGACAAGTCACTCCTTTACGAGGCCCTGTTCGAGCTATCCCAGGCGATTTCGGGGCACGACGACCTCGGCGGCTTCTGCCGGTCGCTGGCCGGATCCCTTCGGCGCGTGGTCCCCTTCGACTACCTTGCGCTTCTGCTCCACGATGCGGAGAGCGACACCCTGCGGATGCAGGCGCTCGCCCCCGACGAGGAGATCGGGGAGCGGGGGCTCGACCGGATCCCCCCCGGGGAGGCCACTCCCGCGGGCTGGGTCTGGACGCATCAGCAGCCCCTGTTCATCCCCCGGGTGGACCGGGAGGAGCGCTGGCGGGAGCTGCTCGACTCGATCCGCCACCGCGGCCTGACCGCCCTCCTGGTCGTCCCGCTTACGGCGGGGGAGCACCGCCTGGGGGTGCTGGCCTTCGCCTTTGCTTCCGAGGCTTCCGCGAGCAGGGAGGAGAGGGGGTTCATCCAGCGGGTGGCTTCGGAGTTCGCGGTCACCCTCGATTCGCACCTGACGCGCCAGCGCTACCTGCGCGAGCGCGACCGGCTGCAGCTGCTGTTCGACCTGACCAACGCCCTGGTCTCCAAACTCGCCCCGGACGAACTCTTCGCGGCCATGACCGAGCAGCTCCGCCGGACGGTCGACTTCGACCTGGCGGCCGTCATGCTCTGCGACCGCATCACCGGGGAACTGCGCGTGGGCGGGAGCTGGTGCGATCCAGCCCTGGGGCTCGAGATCGAGCGGGTCTCGGTGCGCCCCGAAGGCCTTCCCGCCGCCGAGGCGATCGCCTCGGGGCTGCCGGTCCGGACCGACAGGGTCGATTACGGCCGGTTTCCCTCGCCCCTCTACCGCCGCTGGGCCGAGGCGGGGTTCCGTTCCTCCTGCTCCCTCCCGCTGGCCACCCGGAACGCGGTCCTGGGCACCCTCGAACTGGGGCGGATCGACGAGCGGAGTTTCAGCGACGAGGATGTCGGGCTGCTGGTGCAGATTTCGCGCCAGGTGGCCGTCGCCCTGGAAAACTCCCTCGCTTACGCCGAGCTGGCCGAAATGAAGGAGAAACTCGCGGTCGAGAAGCGCTACCTGGAGGACGAAATCCGTTCCGACCGCGACGTCGGGGAGATGCTGGGGGAGTCGGCCGCTTTCCAGGCCGTGCTCGAGAACATCCGGATCGTCGCGCCCACCGGGGCGACCGTCCTGATCCTCGGGGAGACCGGCACCGGCAAGGAGCTGGTGGCCCGGGCCATCCACCAGCGGAGCCCGCGGGCGGATAAAGGCTTCGTCAAGGTCAACTGCGCCGCCATCCCCGCGAGCCTGCTGGAGAGCGAGCTGTTCGGGCACGAGAAGGGGGCTTTCACCGGGGCCCTGGCCCGGCGCGTCGGCAGGTTCGAACTGGCCGACAAGGGGACCCTGTTCCTGGACGAGATCGGGGAGATCCCCTACGAGCTGCAGTCCAAACTCCTGCGGGCGATCCAGGAGCGGGAGTTCGAGCGCCTCGGCGGGGACCGCACCCTCAAAGTCGACGTCCGCATCATCGCCGCCAGCAACCGCGACCTCAAGGCGATGGTCGACGCCGGGGGCTTCCGCAGCGACCTCTACTACCGGTTGCACGTCTTTCCCCTGACGGTGCCCCCCCTGCGGGAGCGGCGGGAGGATATCCCGCTCCTCGTCGGCCACTTTACCCGGAAATACGCGCGCCGGACGGGGCGGAGGATCGACACGATCCCGGCGGAGGCGATGGACATCCTCAGCCGCTACGAGTGGCCGGGGAACATCCGCGAACTGCAGAACATCCTGGAGCGCTCGGTCATCCTCTCCCGCGGGCGCATGCTCGAACTGGCGATGCCCGAGACCGCCGTCCCCCGGTCCGCCCCTGCGCCGCCGCCCCCGCCGGACCCGGCGCTCGAGCGGGAGCGGATCCTCGCCGTGCTCCGTGAATCGGGGGGCGTGGTCGGGGGGCAGGACGGCGCCGCCCGCCGGCTCGGGCTCAAGCGCACCACCCTGCAGGCGCGCATGAAGAAGCTCGGCATCCGGAAGGGCTACGCCTGAGGCCCGCCCGGGCAGCCAATCTCCCCTGCGATAAATACCGCCGTGTCAACAATGCATATCGATCGCCCCGGGCTTCGGTAAAATGCCCCCTGCTTTCGCAGTCGACATGATTCAGGCTTATCAAAGGGGGGGAGGGGGAAAGGAATACCGGCTCCCGGAAGAAAACGGCAGCTGATCCTTCCTATCCTTGGACATGGCAACAGATCATATGACAAAGATAATATTTAGGACATTATCTGCATTAGGATGCGTTTTCTTCCTGTTTGGAGTGGTGACGGCTATAGGGGGCAAGAATATTTGGGATGCCAATGGCATGTTTAATTTAAAGGTAGTGATTCTCTCGCTGATAACCCTCATGACCGCAATTTTGGTCGGAGGATTCCATAAGGAAATATCGCGGTCGCGATCAGGATCAGGCAGCTGATCCTTGCCATCCATAACCGCGTCCGATTTCGGGTCGGTGATCCCCGGCTGGGCCACCGCTAATCAACCGGGGCATTCGCTGCCCGGGACTGCCGTAATTCCGAACAGAATCAGGCGGGAGTCACACGGGCAGTCCCAGTTGGCGGGCCGCGATTTCCTGCGATGCGTCGAGGGTGACGAATCGGGTGAGCTTCGCCTGCTGGTGAAACCAGAGGGCCGTGCGCAAGTGCGCAAGGTCGAGGGAGCGGGGGGTGGACACGACCGGCATCGTCAAGGAGACGCACAGGTCGAGGGTCAGGTCACGAAGGATGAATTGCTGCAGATCGTCCGTCAGCGCCGAAAGGCATCGCTGGAAATCCGCCGTCGATAGGATCCCTTCCCTGGACAGGCGTACCAGGTTTCTGCCCGCTTCGAGGGGCAGCACGACACTCGAGAGCAGCCGGGCTCCCCTTGCCTCGCGCATCAACGGCTCGTGTCCCGCCTCGCCCAGCAGGATGCAGAGGTAGGCGGAAGTATCGATGTATAGACGTTTGGGCATATCCGGTTCACGGGCTTTCGGTGCCGCGGTCCTCTTCGAGTATGTGGAGATAGCGCCCCTCCGTTTTTGCCCGGACCGCGGGCCTGAGTGCGGCCTTGCCGGAGCGCGAACCGATATGCAAATGCTCGGTTCCCGGGCGGGTCAGCCGGGCGACAGGCCTGTTATGCCGGGTGATGATGATGTCGTTGCCGGCTTCCGCCTCGGCGACGATGGACGCCAGGTCCTGTTTAAGCCCATACATTGGGACGGATTTCATGCGAAAATGGTACCATAAACCGACCCGCGATAGAAGAGTCCGAGGCGACGGCTCGATTTCGGGGAAGGAGTTTCCACTGGCGGTGCATGGAAACCTATCAGGATGATGAAAAAGTCGCCATTTTCATCCCAAATTCTGCAATAGGAATTGTCTCCTCGGACATATAGAGATGTTGAGGACGAAATCGAAAACCTGGATATCCGGTTTCCACCCGGCATGACGGATATGTAAGGGGCGCCCCCCCCATATCCACAAGTATGCCGAGCTCCTCATCCACGTCGGCAACGACCCCAAGAACCCCATGGACCTCGGCGCGGAGGTGGAGATGTACATGGGGCCGGAGCTGGAGCGGCACACCTTCACGGAATCGACCGTGATCTGGATCCCGCCGAACTTCATCCACTCGCCCTGGAGGCCGCTCCGGATCGACCGGTTTTCCGAGGGCCTCGATTTCTCCCTGCTACGGCCGAATACCGGATTCTCACTGGCGCGGTTCCACTCGGCCCTGGAGGAGGAGATCCGGGCTTTCGGTTTCCATCTCCGGGTGGAGACGGTTCGAAAATCGGCGAAGAGTGCCGTTCAATCGGCCTTTCTCAAGGCCGATACCCGGAGCCAGCTTCTGGTGATCGAGACCGACGCGCGTATGGCCCGCACCCTCCCGCCGGGGCAGGTGCTGAAGATCAAGATCGAGGTGGACACCGATCCGCCTCCTGGCTTTATGACCACCACCCGGTATCTCCTGCAGCCGATTCCCTTCGCCGTCCGCTGTTATACGCTCCCCAGCCTGTTTGCCGGAAAGTTGCATGCGCTACTTTTCCGGAGATGGAAAAATCGGGTCAAGGGGCGGGATTGGTACGACCTGGTCTGGTATGCCGCCCACCATCCGGAACTGAACCTGCACCACCTGGAGCAGCGGATGCGGCAGACCGGGGATTGGAAGGATCCGGCCTCACTGACCCCGGAGGGGTTCATGGAACGGATACACGATGCCATCGATCGGGTGGACCCGGACCAGGCCCGGCGGGATGTGGCGGCCGGAATCAGACCCGTGACGGAAGAGCAGGGATAACTCCGTGCCCAATTTCATCTCCGAAGACGACATGGAGCAGGCCATTTTGACGCGGTTGGAGATGCTCGGCTACGGGCTGCTGAACCGCCATACCTCCGATGCCCCCGGTTCCAGAACAGTTATCACCTGAAGGGATGAACCGATGTTGCGGGGGGCAAAATGCCCCCGATGGCAGGAGAGTGCCTTCGCAGTCAACATGATGCGGTGATAGGAGGAGGGAAGGGGATACCGGCTCCCGGGGGGAAACGGCGGCCGAACCTTCCGGTCCCTCGGGCTGTCCTGGTTATCGTCACTCCAATCGATCGGCGCAATACCGCGGGCGGCAACTGCTTCCCGTGTTGATGATTCAAAACCGCCGCCGGGTGTTGTATCTTGACAGAAAACAAAGAGGGGGGTGTCGAGTGGAAAACGGAGACCCGATCTATGTCGAGCTGCAAAAGCACCTGGACAGACAGGCGGTGGGGTTTCCCGCCACCAGATCGGGAGTGGAGCTCCGCATTCTTCGGGAACTCTTCACGCCGGAACAGGCGGGTGTGGCACTGCACCTCGGCATCGAACCGAAATCGGTGGCAGAGGTGCATGAAGAGATGCGGGCGTCCGGCATTACGGTGGAAAGAGTCGCCCGACTGCTCATCGAGATGCTCAAGAACGGTGCGATCACGGCCAAAATTGAGGACGGCAAT
>JAAYCX010000083.1 GCA_012729555.1 Acidobacteriota bacterium | reverse complement strand
CGTTGCCGATGACCTTGAAGGCGATCTGGTTGACCACCTCCGGGATGACGGGGTTGACCTTGCCGGGCATGATCGACGAGCCGGGCTGCATCGGCGGGAGGTTGATCTCGTTGATCCCCGCCCGCGGGCCCGAGGAGAGCAGGCGCAGGTCGCTCGAGATCTTCGACAGCTTGATCGCCAGCCGCTTCACGGCGGACGAGTACATCACGAACGCGCCGGTGTCCTGCGTGGCCTCCACCAGGTTCTCGGCCAGGACGATGTCGAGGCCGGTGATCCGCGCGAGGTGGGCCGTCACCTTGTCCGCATAGCCCGGCTCCGAGTTGATGCCGGTGCCGATGGCCGTCGCCCCCATGTTCACTTCCAGGAAGAGCCGGGCGTTCTGCTCGAGGCGCTCCACCTCCTCCCCGAGCGTCACGGCGTAGGCCTCGAACTCCTGGCCCAGGGTCATGGGGACCGCGTCCTGCAGCTGGGTGCGCCCCATCTTGAGGACCCGGGAGAACTCCTCCCCTTTTTTCCCGAAGGCGTCCACCAGGGTCCCGAGCACCGCGACCAGCTTCCGGTTGGAATTGTAGAGGGCGATCTTGACCGCGGTAGGGTAGGCGTCGTTGGTCGACTGCGACAGGTTCACGTGGTTGTTCGGGTGGCAGTGGCCGTAGTCCCCCTTGTCGCGCCCCAGGAGTTCCAGGGCGCGGTTGGCTATCACCTCGTTGGCGTTCATGTTGGTCGAGGTGCCCGCGCCCCCCTGGATCATGTCGACCACGAACTGGTTGTGGTATTTTCCGTTCTGGATCTCGCGGCAGGCGGCGACGATGGCGTCGCGGAGTCCCTGCCCGAGCAGGCCCAGCTCGAAGTTCGCCTCGGCCGCCGCCTCCTTCACCATCGACAGCGCCTCGATCAGCGTGGGGAAGAAACTGAGCGTCACCCCCGAAATGTTGAAGTTCTCCACCGCCCGCAGAGTCTGGATGCCGTAAAACGCCTCCCGGGGCACCTCGCGGTCGCCGAGCAGGTCGTGTTCGATGCGCATGTTGCCCGACTCGTACTGCGCGGTGTAGCCGAGGATCCGGGTGTTGGCGTTGCGCATGCGCCGGGAAATGACGCGGGTGATGTTCGACAGGATCTTCAGCGTGGCCTCCGGGCTGGACCGGAAGAGGTCGCGGTGGATGTCCAGCAGCGTCGTCCGGCCCACCGCCCGGGCGGAGGTGGAATGGAGCGAATCCTCCTCCCAGACCCCCTCGCCGATGAAATCCCCCTTCCCGAACAGGGCCAGCCGCACCTCGATCCCGTAGGGGTCGTTTTTGAACAGCTCCACCTCACCCTCGTAGATGACGAAGATGTCCTCCCGCGGGCTGTTCTCGCCGAACAGGAGGTCGCCCGGCACGCACCGCTTTTCCCGGACGCCTGCGGCAACGTCGCGCAGCTCCTCGTCGGTGAGGTTTTTGAAAAGCTCGATCCCCTTGAGGAATCGGGAGATGTCCTCTTTTTCCATGACCGCCCCCCTTCCGCCGGTTTTCCTGGGTTTGATTGTACACCAGGCGGGGGGAAAAAGGGCGCCGTCGCCGGCGTCCCCGCGGGGGCCGCGATTTGCTACAATTAAAGAAGGACGGGAGGGCCGCATGCGCGCATCGGGCCGGGCCTACGGGATGGTGCTCCTCTTCGGGCTGCTTGCGGCCCTGTGGGGAAGCGCCTGCGCCCCCCGCGTGGTCCGGGTCCCCGTGTCGGAAGAGGACGCGCAGCGCGCCCGGCTGGCCCTCAGGGAGGGGGACCTGGCTTTCGGGCGGCAGGACTACTACGCCGCCCTGATCCGCTATCTCGAGGGCTCCAAATACAACCCCAACGACGAGGTGATCGCCAACCGGCTCGGGATCGCCTACGCCAAACTCGGGTTTTACGACCGGGCGGAGAAAGCGCTCCGGCGCGCCGTGCAGCTCGACCCCGAATTCGCCCACGGGTACAACAACCTCGGTTCCATCTACTTTCTCAAGGACAAGCTGGGAAGGGCCGAGCGGCACCTCAAGAAGGCCATCCGGCTCGACGGCCGGGAGCCCTCGTTCTACATCAACCTCGGGAACCTCTACCTGGAGAAAAACCAGGTCCCCAGGGCGATGGAGCAGTGGGCAAGGGCGCTCGAACTGGACCCCCTCGCGCTTTCCGGCGGCAGCGCCGTGAGCCTCTCGAGGGGGGGGCGCACCACACCCGGGGAGCGGGCGTTCGCGCTGGCCCGCCTTTACGCCCGGGAGGGGAACAGGGAGCTGGCGCTCCGGCATCTGCGCCAGGCGGTCGCGCTCGGGTTTTCGGACGCCGACGCCATCCGGGGGGAACCGGACCTGGAGCCGCTGAGGGGGGACCCCCGTTTCGCGGAGTTCCTGGGAAACCTCGATATGCTGATTCGGCTCCAGGACGGGGGGGACATCGAGGCCGGCCCCCGGTAGCCTCGAGGAATGCCGCCGGGCGTCAGCCCCGGGCCTCCGGGGCGAGGGCGTCCTCGGTGAGCTGGCACAGGAGGTGCCCGATCAGGATATGCACCTCCTGGACCCGGGCCGGAACCGGGTGCGGCACGTTGAGGTGATAGCGGACCCGGGAGCCGAGAGCGCCCCCGCCGCCGCCGGTCAGGCCGACGGTCACCAGCCCCATCTCGAGGGCCGCGTCCACCGCCGCGAGCACGTCGGGCGAGCGGCCGCTGGTGGAGAGCGCCACGGCGACGTCCCCCGCCCGCCCCAGGGCCCGCAGCTGCCGGGCGAACACCTGCTCGAACCCGTAGTCGTTCCCCACCGCGGTCACGATGGCGGGATCGGTGCCCAGGGCGAGGGCCGGAAGCGGCGGGCGCTCCCGGCGGAAGCGGCCGACCCACTCGGCCGCCAGGTGCTGCGCGTCGGCCGCGCTGCCGCCGTTACCGAAGAGCATCACCTTGTTTCCCGCCGCGAAGGCGCGCGCGATCTCCCCGGCCACCTGGGCGACCAGGTCCGCGCGGTCGCGGAAAAAGGATTTTTGAAGTTCGAGGCTGTCGGCCACGGCCGCCCTGATGGTATCGATCATGCCTCAAACATCCGTCACTCCTCGCGCCCCTGTCAAGCCCAAACCCGCCCCCCGCCCTCCCGGGGCGCATTGACTCGCCTGCCGCTATCTGATAGATTGCACGATTTATACCCTCTGGAGAGTGTCTCCAATGTTCAGTTCGATCCTCACCAAAATCGTCGGCAGCAAAAACGACCGGGACCTGAAGGAGATAGCCCCCATCGTCGGGCGCATCAACGCGCTCGAACCGGAGATGGCCGCCCGGTCGGACGGGGAGCTCCGGGAGCTGACCCCCCGGTTCCGGGAGCGGCTCGGCGCGGGGGAGACGCTGGACGACCTGCTCCCCGAGGCGTTCGCCGCCGTACGGGAGGTGTCCAGGCGGACGCTCGCCATGCGCCATTTCGACGTGCAGCTCGTCGGCGGCGTCGTACTCCACCGCGGCAAGATCGCCGAGATGAAGACGGGGGAGGGAAAGACCCTGGTGGCCACCCTGCCGGCCTACCTGAACGCGCTGGAGGGGAAAGGGGTCCACATCGTCACCGTCAACGACTACCTCGCCGGGCGCGACTCCGAGTGGATGGGGAAGATCTACCGCGCCCTCGGCCTGACGGTCGACTGCATCCGGCACCCCCTCACCGACCAGGAGCGCAAGACGGCCTACGCCGCCGACATCACCTACGGCACGAACAACGAGCTGGGCTTCGACTACCTGCGCGACAACATGAAGTACGACCTGTCGGACTGCGTCCAGCGCGGGTTCCACTACGCCATCGTCGACGAGGTCGACTCCATCCTCATCGACGAGGCGCGGACGCCGCTGATCATCTCGGGGCCGGCCGAGGAGTCGACCGACAAGTACTTCAAGGTGGACCGCATCGTCCCCAGGCTCCAGCGCGACATCGACTTCCAGATCGACGAAAAGGCCCGCACGGTCAACCTGACCGAGGAGGGGGTGGAGAAGGCCGAGAAGCTGCTGGCGGTGGGGAACCTCTTCGAACCGCAGAACATGGACTGGGTCCACCACACCTACCAGGCCCTGAAGGCCCATCTCCTTTTCAAGCGCGACGTCGACTACATGGTCAAGGACGGCGAAGTCGTCATCGTGGACGAATTCACCGGCCGGCTGATGCCGGGGCGCCGCTACAGCGACGGGCTGCACCAGGCGCTGGAGGCCAAGGAAAACGTCAAGATCGAGCGCGAGAACCAGACCCTGGCCACCATCACCTTCCAGAACTACTTCCGGATGTACAAGAAGCTGGCGGGAATGACGGGGACCGCGGAGACCGAGGCGGCGGAGTTCTACAAGATCTACAAGCTCGAGGTCAACGTCATCCCGACCAACCGGCCCCTCATCCGCGAGGAATACCGCGACGTCGTCTACCGGACCGAGCGCGAGAAGTACAACGCCGTCGTCGAGGAGATCAAGGAGCTGTACGGGAAGGGGCGCCCGGTGCTCGTAGGCACCATCTCCATCGAGAAGTCGGAGAAGCTGAGCTCCCTGCTGAAGAGGCAGTCGATCCCCCACGTCGTCCTCAACGCCAAGTACCACGCCAAGGAGGCCGAGATCGTCGCGCAGGCCGGCCGCAGGAAGGCGGTGACGATCGCCACCAACATGGCCGGCCGCGGGACCGACATCCTGCTCGGGGGGAACCCCGAATTCCTCACCCTGCAGTCGTTGCGGGAGAAGGGGAAGGACCCGGCCCAGGTCCCGCCCGAGGAGATCGAGACGATCCGGCGGCACTGGGACGAGGTTTGCCCCCGGGAACGGGAGGAGGTCCTCGGGGTGGGGGGGCTGCACATCCTCGGCACCGAGCGGCACGAGTCGCGCCGCATCGACAAC
This sequence comes from Acidobacteriota bacterium, assembly GCA_012729555.1. NCBI lineage: Bacteria > Pseudomonadati > Acidobacteriota > Acidobacteriota bacterium. Next base: position 18,578 of record JAAYCX010000083.1, on the reverse strand, counting down.
CAGCTGCGCGGCCGTTCGGGGCGGCAGGGGGACCCCGGGACCTCCCGCTTCTACCTCTCGCTCGAAGACGACCTCATGCGCATCTTCGCCAGCGACCGCATCTCGGGCATCATGCAGTCGCTCGGGATGGAGGAGGGGGTCCCGATCGAGAGCAAGCTCATCACGCGCCAGATCGAGCGGGCCCAGAAGCAGGTGGAGGCGCGCAACTTCGAGATCCGCAAGCACCTGCTCGAGTACGACGACGTGATGAACAAGCAGCGGGAGGCCATCTACGCCATCCGCCGCGACCTGCTCGAAGGGGTGGACCAGCGGGACTACATCCTGCAGCTCGCCCAGGACATCCTCGTGGACATGCTCGACGGTTTCGCCCCGCGCGAAAAGCCTCCCGACACCTGGGACCTGGAGGGGTTGCGCGTCGCGGTGGGGAACCAGTTCGGCCTGAACATGAACGAGCTGGGGATCGACCTCCGCCAGGCGGCCTACGAGGCCCTGGCCGGCGCTCTCACCGACAGGGTCCGCTCCCTGTACGAGGAGAAGGAGAAGCGCCTGGGGCCGGAGTACCTGCGGTTCCAGGAGCGGATGATCATGCTGCAGGTGCTCGACATGCAGTGGAAGGACCACCTCTGGTCCCTCGACCACCTCAAGGAGGGGATCGGGCTGCGGGGGTACGGGCAGCGCGACCCGCTGATCGAGTACAAGAAGGAGAGCTTCAACATGTTCGAGGCGCTCCGGACGAGGATCGAGGAGGAGACCATCCGCTTCCTCTACCTTTTCGAGCCGATCAGCCGGGAGGAGCACGACGCCCGGGAGCGGGAGCGCGCGGAGGCGCGCCGCCGGCTCGAGCAGGAGCAGAAACAGCAGAACCTGGTCTACAGCGCCGGGACCGACGCCCCCGTGGTCTCCGCCAGGAGGGAGATGGCCAAGGTGGGGCGCAACGACCCCTGCCCCTGCGGGAGCGGCAAGAAGTACAAAAAGTGTCATGGTGCGTAGCTGTCCGTAACTTCATTACCTACAAGCCGGTGAGCCTATGGTTAAAGAAATCGAGATCAAGGAAGCCCTTACGTTCGACGATGTCCTGCTGGAGCCCGCCTACAGCGACCTCCTCCCCTCGGAGGTGGAGATTTCCACCCTCCTGACCCGGAACATCCGCCTGAACATCCCGCTCCTGAGCGCGGCCATGGACACGGTGACCGATTCCCGGATGGCCATCGCCATGGCCCAGCAGGGGGGGATCGGCGTCATCCACAAGAACATGACGATCGAAAAGCAGGCGGAGGAGGTGGACCGGGTCAAGCGCTCCGAGAGCGGGATGATCGTCAACCCCATCACCATGTCCCCCGACCAGAAGATCCACGAAGCGGTCGAGGCGATGAAGCACTACAAGATCTCGGGGCTCCCCATCACCTCCAGCGGCAAGCTCGTCGGCATCCTGACCAACCGCGACCTGCGCTTCGAGACCCGCCTCAACATCAAGATCTCCGAACTGATGACCAAGGAAAACCTCATCACCGTCCCGGTGGGGACGACGCTGGAGGAGGCCGAGAGCATCCTGCACCGCCACCGGGTTGAGAAGCTCCCGGTCGTGGACAGCAAGTACCGGCTCAAGGGGCTGATCACGGTGAAGGACATCCAGAAGAAGATCGCCTACCCGAACGCGTGCAAGGACAAGCTGGGACGGCTGCGCGTCGGCGCCGGCATCGGCGCCACCGGCGACTTCATGGACCGGGCCGCGGCGCTGGGCAAGGCGGGGGTGGACGTCCTCTTCATCGACACCGCCCACGGCCATTCCGCCCGCGTCATCGAGGCCGCCCGGCAGGTCAAGAAACGGCTGCCCGACATCGACCTCGTCGCCGGCAACGTCGCCACCGCCGAGGGGACCGCCGCCCTCATCAAGGCCGGGGTGGACGCCGTGAAGGTGGGGATGGGCCCCGGTTCGATCTGCACCACCCGCGTCGTCAGCGGCGCCGGGGTGCCGCAGATCACGGCCATCATGGAATGCTCCCGGGCGGCCCACAAATCGGGGGTCCCCATCATCGCCGACGGGGGGATCAAGTTCTCGGGCGACATCTCCAAGGCGCTGGCCGCCGGGGGGGATTCCGTGATGATCGGCTCCCTCTTCGCGGGGACCGACGAAAGCCCCGGCGAGGCGGTCCTGTACCAGAACCGCAGCTACAAGGTCTACCGCGGCATGGGTTCGCTCGAAGCCATGAAGGCGGGGAGCCGCGACCGCTACGGCCAGGAGGGGGCGTTCTTCGAGGGGAAGCTGGTTCCGGAGGGGATCGAGGGGATGGTCCCGTTCAAGGGGAGCGTGGAGGTCATGATCCCCCAGCTGACCGGCGGGCTGCGCGCGGGGATGGGATACTGCGGCTGCCGCAGCATCGAGGACCTTCAGAAAAAGGCCCGGTTCATCCGCATCACCTCCTTCGGTCTCCGGGAAAGCCACGTCCACGACGTGCTGGTGACCAAGGAAGCGCCGAACTACCGCACCGAGCTGTAAGGGAGCGCCCCGGGACCGGAAGGAGATAACTTCGCTGGCGCCCGGCGCCCCTGCGGATGTATGCTTGGGGACGATGCGATCCCCCGACCGTGTCGGTCCCCCGGGATCCGCATGCGGCCGCGCCCGTCCGCAGGCCCCGGGATCCGGCCGGGATCCGAGCGGCGACGGGGAAGAGCGCGGCGACGGCCATCTCCGGCATCAGAACGGGTGACTATCGGTGAGCATCAGGATCGAAACTCTCAAATCAAAGAACCTCATCGGGCAGGTTTTCCTGGAACGCGGCCTCATCGACGCGGAGGAACTGCGGACGGCCCTCGGGCTGCAGGCGGAATCGCGTGAAAAACTGGGCAAGCTCCTGGTCGATCTCGGCTACGTTTCCGAGAAGGACTGCCTCGCCGTGGTGAGCGAACAGATCGGCGTCCCCGCGGTCTCCGCCGCCGACTACCCGAAGGTGCCGGTGCTCGACGGGGTGCTCGCCTTCCGGTTCATGAAGCAGTGCCGCTTCGTCCCGGTCGGCCTGGAAAACGGCTGCCTGGCCCTGTCGATGGCCGACCCGCTCGACGGCGCGACCCTCGACGCCGTCCGGCAGGCGACGGGATACGAGCTGCGGCCGCTGCTGGGGGCCGAGAGCGAGATCCTGGACGCGCTCGAGAACTACTACGGGTCCTCCGCCAGCACCCTGGGGAGGATCATCGAGGGGATCGACGAGGGGGAGATCGAAAACCTCTCCGACGAGATCGACGACATCGAGCAGCTGAAGGACCTGGCGAGCGAGGCCCCCGTCATCCGGCTGGTCAACCTGCTGATCTCCCGGGCGATCGAGAGCCGCGCCAGCGACATCCACATCGAGCCGTTCGAAAAGGACCTCAAGGTGCGCTACCGGATCGACGGTATCCTCCACGACGTCGAATCCCCGCCGAAAAAGCTGAAGGCCGCCGTCATCAGCCGGATCAAGATCATGGCCCGGCTCAACATCGCCGAGCGGCGGCTCCCCCAGGACGGCAGGATCAAGCTCAAGGTTCTCGGGAAGGAGATCGACCTGCGCGTCTCCACCCTCCCCACCCTCTACGGGGAGAGCGTGGTGATGCGCATCCTCGACAAGAGCAACACCGACCTGTACGACATCCGCCGGCTCGGCTTCCCCGAGGACGCCCTCCACGCGTTCGAGGCCCTCATCCGCCGCCCGCACGGGATCTTCCTGGTGACGGGGCCGACCGGGAGCGGCAAGACCACGACCCTGTACAGTGCGCTCTCCACCATCAACCTCCCCGACAAGAAGATCATCACCATCGAGGACCCGATCGAATACCAGATCGAGGGGGTGAACCAGATCCACGTGAACCCGCAGATCGGGCTGACCTTCGGCGCCGGCCTGCGCCACATCGTGCGCCAGGACCCCGACGTCATCATGGTCGGGGAGATCCGCGACCTGGAGACGGCCGAGATCGCCATCCGGGCGGCGCTGACGGGGCACCTGGTCTTCTCGACCCTGCACACCAACGACGCGCCGAGCGCCATCACCCGCCTGATCGACATGGGGGCGGAGGATTACCTGATCGCCTCCTCCCTCCTGGGCGTGCTGGCGCAGCGCCTGGTGCGCGTCATCTGCCCCCACTGCAGGACCGAGATCCACCCGGTGCCCGAGGTGCTGGAGGAGATCGGGTTCCGCCCGGGCGGCGTCCCGGGGGTGCCCGACCGCTTCTACGAGGGGCGCGGGTGCGAACGCTGCAGCAACACCGGTTTCATCGGCCGGATGGGGATCTACGAGCTGATGGAGATCAGCGACGAGATCCGCAAGATGACGATCGGGAAGGCGGACGCCGGCCAGATCCGGAAGAAGGCGCTCGAAAACGGCATGCGGTCGCTCCGGGAGGACGGCTGGCTCAAGGTGCGCCGCGGGATCACGAGCATCGCCGAGGTGCTCCGCGTCACCCAGGAGGAAGCATGACCTTCCGGCCCGCCGCCCCCGCGGCCGGCCCGTAAGCAGGGGGATCTATGCCGGCATACAGCTACCGCGCCAGCACGATGGAGGGGAAGATCGTCGAGGGCTCCATGGAGGCCGCCGACGACGGGAGCGTCGCCCTGAAGCTCCAGGAGATGGGAATGCTCCCCATCCGCATCGGGGCCGCGACGCGCCCATCGGTCCTGGCGCGCGAGGTGGAATGGCCCTGGAAAACGCGCCGCCTCCGTTCCAGGGACCTGCTCCTGTTCACCTCCGAGCTCCGCACCCTCGTCCACGCGGGGTTCCCCCTCGACCGCAGCCTGGCCATCCTCGGCCAGCTCGCCGAGAGCCCGGCCATGGCCGAGGTGATCCAGGGGGTGCTCCGGGAGGTCAAGGGGGGGAGATCGTTCTCGGAAGGGCTGGCCCGGCACCCGGAAGTGTTCCCGAAGGTGTACGTCAGCATGGTGAAGGCGGGGGAAACCGGGGGGGCGCTCGACGAAATCCTCGCCCGGCTGGCCGACTACCTGGAATCGGGGGCGGAACTCCGCTCCTACATCCTCGGCGCCATGATCTACCCCGCGCTCCTGTCGGCGGTGGGGCTGGTGAGCGTGACCATCCTGACCCTCTTCGTGGTCCCCCGGTTCGCCGGCATCTTCCGGGACATGGGGGTGCCCCCCCCGCTGCCGCTGGCCATCCTCGGCGGCCTGGGGAACCTGGTCTCCGGATACTGGTGGGTGGGGGTGCTCGCGGCCGTCGCCTCCGTCTGGTGGCTGCGGAAGTTCCGAGCCGGCGAGGAGGGGCGGACCCGGTGGGACCGCCGGCTGCTCAGGATCCCCCTGGTCGGCACCGTGCTCCGCAAGATGGAGGTGGCCCGCTTCTCCCGCACCCTGGGGACCCTGCTCCACGGCGGGGTGCCGCTGCTGCAGGCGATGACCATAGTGCGCGACGTCGTCGGCAACCGGAGCATCGCCAGGATGATCGACCCGATCCGCAACGGCATCAAGAAGGGTGAAGGAATCGCCCAGCCGATGAAGCAGAGCGGCGTCTTCCCCCCCCTGGCCATGCACCTCGTGGAGGTGGGGGAGGAATCGGGGAAGCTGGACGCCATGCTCGTCGAGGTCGCCAACGTCTACGACGTCGACGTCCGCACGAGCATCAAGCGAATCATCTCGTTCTTCGAACCGGCGCTCATCCTGCTGATGGGCCTCATCATCGGGACCATCGTGGTCTCCATGCTGCTGGCCATTTTCAGCATCAACGACATTCCTTTGTGACGCCGCGCCGGGCGAGGCAACGACAGGGAGGGTGACATGCGGGGAAGAGTGAAGAGGCCGGGACCGGAATCGGGGTGGTCCCTCATCGAGCTGATCGTCGTCCTGGTGATCCTCGGCCTGCTGGCCGCGGTGGTGGGGCCGAAAGTGTACGACAAGCTGGCCAAGAGCAAGGACCAGATCGCCATCATCCAGATCAACGAGCTGGAGCAGGCGCTGAACCTGTTCGCCTTCGAAATCGGCCGCTTCCCCGACACGGGCGAGGGGCTGCAGGCCCTGGTGCAGAACCCGGGCGGCATAGACACCTGGAAGGGCCCCTACCTGACCAAGGGGGTGCCCCGGGACCCCTGGGACCGCCCGTACACCTACCGCAGCCCGGGCCTGCACGGCGATTTCGATCTCTTCTCCTTCGGAGCGGACGGGGCTGAAGGAACCGACGATGACATCACCAGCTGGAAATAGGCCGGGGAACGGGGACGAGGGGGAGCGGGGGTTCACCCTGATCGAGCTCATCGTGGTGCTCGTCATCCTGGCGGCGGCGATGGCCGTCTCCTACCCCTCCTTCACCCGGGGGTCGGCGGCCGTGGCGCTGCGCGCCTCGGCGCGCGACGTCCTCAACACCTTCCGGCACGCGCGGGAGAAGGCCGTCACCGAGCAGATCGGCCTCCGCCTCGCCATCGACCGGGAGAGGGGGGAACTGGTCCTCGCGGACTCCGCGGGGAGGGAGGCGGGCCGCTACACCCTCCCCGGGGAGGTCGCCATCGAACGCCTGGCGCTCGGGGAGCGGGAGATCCATGACGGGGGGATGGTCGTGCGCTTCATGCCCAACGGGAGTTTCGAGGGGGCCCAGGTCGTGCTGCGGTCGCGCACCGGGTCGCGCCTGCGCATCGTCTCCGATCCCGCGCGCGGAGGGGCCCGCATCGAGACCGGCCCCCTGGAGGCCTTCCCATGAACCGCCGGACGCGCGGCGCCGAGGGGTTCACCCTGCTCGAAGTCGTGGTGACGCTGACGGTCCTGGCCGTCGGGGTGTCGCTGACCCTGTCGCTGATTTCGGGCTCGCTGGGAAACATCCGCAAGGTGCAGTCCCGCGCCCGCGTCGTGGAGCATGCGCGGACCGTCATGGAACTGGCGCTGCTCGACGGGAACATCCGGGCGGCGACGGCGTTTACGGGCGATTTCGAGGACGGCACCCGCTGGTCGGTCCAGGTGGAGGAGTACCTGCCCGAGCTGCCCGAGGGGACGGACGCCGCGGCGCTCGAGCGCCTGGGGTCGCGCCTCCTGCGCTACCGGGTGGAGATGTTCCCCCCCGGGTCGGGGACCCCCGATTTCGGGCTCGAAACCCTCAAGCTGGTGTCCACCGCCGGGGAGAGCCTCCCCGCCGGACCGGAGCCGCAGTGAAAGAGATGAAGGAAGAGCGATCGGAAGGGACACGCACCGAATCGGGCTTCACGCTGCTGGAGCTCATCGTCGCCCTCACGCTCGTGGCCCTGATGGCCGCGGCGCTGTGGGCCGCCTTCAGCATCAGCCTCCGCTCCTGGTCCACGGGCACCGCCCGGATCGAGGCCGGCCAGGCGCACCGGTATCTCCTCGACACCACCCGGAAGCAGATAGCGTCCGCCTACCCCCTCCAGGCGCAGGCGACCGGCACGCAGTCGACCGGCCCGCAGCCGGCCGCCCCTTCCCCGGTGTTTTACGGGACGAGCGAGGGGCTCATGTTCGTGAGCCTCAGCTCGCGCCGCTTTTTCGAGAGCCCCGGGCTGACGCTCGCCGCCTACCGGGCGGTGCCGGACGACGGCGGGACGGTGGCCCTCGTCGCCGGGGAGAGGCGCTATACCGGGGGGGAGGTCGATCCGGAGGCGCCGCCGGAGGGGAGTGCGCTCTTCAACGGCCTCGCCGAGTGCGTGTTCGAATATTTCGACCCCGGCCGGGAGGGGGACGAGGCCCGGTGGGTGCCCGAGTGGGACGGGAGCGCGTCGGGGACCCTTCCCGCGGCCGTCCGCCTGACGCTGGTGTCCCCCGGAGCAGGGAGCGGGGGAGCCGGGCGGCAGATGGTGATCCCCATCCGCGCCCGTGACACCCTCACGGCCTCTTCCGTCCTGAACCCCTTCGCCGCGGGGGGCCGGGGGGCGCGGGGCCGGCCTCGCGGCGCGACGGAAGGCGGTCCGCAGGGTGGGATGCGGGGCGGGCCGCGGGGCAGAATGCCGGAGGGGATGCCGGAAGGGATCCGGGGCGGGCCGCGGGGCAGATTCCCGGAGGGGATGCCGGAGGGGATCCGGGGCGGGCCGCGGGGCAGATTCCCGGAGGGGATGCCGGAGGGGATGCCCGACGGGAGACGGGGCGGAAGGCGCGGCATGGGAGGACGGCCATAAGCCATGAAGGAGACCCTTTGGACCCCATCGATCCCGGGCTTCGACCCGGGCGGCCGCGCCCGCTCGCAGGGGGGCGTCATCCTGATCGGGCTCCTCTGGATCCTGACGGCGCTCGGGGTGATCGCCCTGAGTTTCGCCCGGGAGAGCTTCGTGGAAGTGACCGCCGCGCGCAACGCGCAGTCGCTGGAACGATCGGGCTTCGTGGCCAGGGCCGGGATCGAAACCGCCGTTTACCGCCTGCTGGCGAAACGGCTCGACCGCTCGGTGCGGCAGGCGGCCACCGCGGCGCTCCCCGACCCGATCGACGCGGGGATCCTCAAGGGGGCCTTCGCCGGCGGGGTCTACGAGGTGGAGATCCAGGACGAATCGGGCAAGCTCAACGTCAACACGGTATCCGAAGCCCAGCTCGCCGCCCTGATCGAGGCGGCCGGAATCCCCCAGCCGGACTCCGGCATCATCCTGGAATCGATCCTGGACTGGAGGGACCAGGACACCGCGCACCGGACCAACGGGGCCGAAGACGACTATTACCAGGCCCTCGACCCCCCCTACGGGGCGAAAAACGGGAGGATCGACACGACCGAGGAGCTCCTGCTGGTGCGCGGCGTCACCCCGGAATATTTCTACGGCCGCTACGAGCAGGGGCCGGACGGCGCCACCGTGGTCCGCTTCGGCCTGGCGCGGCTTCTGACCGTCTATTCCACGCGCAGCCAGGTGAACGTCAACTACGCCCCCCTGCCGGTGCTCCTGTCCATCCCGGGGATGCCTGAGGATGCGGCCCGGGCGATCTACGAACAGCGGAAGATCAGCCCTTTCAGGGATTTGGCCGAGATGCGGAGCGCCATCCCCTTTCCGGTCGGGACCTGGGGCTCCCAGCTCACGACGGCCCAGACCGGCGTCTTCACCCTCACGGCGGCGGCGCGTGAAGAAAATAGTAAGGCGCGCAGGGTCATCCGCACTATAATCAGTCTCAGCCCGGGAGCGACCGAACCTTACCAGACCCTGTACTGGAACGAAAACGTCTCTGATTACGAAAGCACGGCGCCATGATCTACCTGAAGACCGGCATAGGAATCGAGCCGCGGGGAAACGACCTGCTGATCGCCTCGCTCGAGGGGAACTTTTCCGGGGGGACCTTCACCCATTTCGCCCGCATCGCCGATTACGCCACCCGCCCCGCCGACGAGGTGCGGCGCGAGATCCAGCGGTTCTTCCGTGAGAGCGGGATCGGCAGGGACAACATCGTGCTGGGGATTCCGCGCCGGGAGGTGCTGCTGCGGGAGATCGACCTCCCCGCCGAGGTAAGGGACGACCTCCGCCAGGTCCTCTCCTACCAGGTCCAGTCCTATGCGCCGACCGACGAGGAAAGCTACTATTTCGACCACCTCCCGCTCGACGACGGCGCCCGCGCCGGGAAGATCACCGTGATGCTGGTCATGGTCCGCAAAAGCGTGGTGGACGGCTACCTCCGCCTGCTGGCGGGCTTCGAACTCCACCCCGCGGTGGTGATCCCGGCTTCGATGGGGCTCGCCAACCTCTTCCTGGCCGGTACGAAGGGGGCGGACCACAAGACCTGCCTCCTGGCCGATTGCGGGACCCGAAGCCTGGAGATCCTGGCGCTGCGCGGCGGGAAACTCGTCCACAGCCGGGAAGCGCCCGGGGGGGACGGCCGGAGCCGGGGAGACCTGCTGGTGGACGAGGTCTCCGAAGCCCTGTCCAGGATGCGGCTCGGCCCCGGGGACACCATCGACCGGGTCGTCCTGACCGGGGAATCCTCCGCCGCGCTCCGCGAGGAGATCCGGGCCCGCATCCCGGACAGCGAACTGCTCGAGGAATCGCTCCGGATTTCCGCCCCTCTCGAAACCCGGAGCCACCTCCGGGAGGCCGCCGCGACGCTGGGGCTGGCCCATACCGGCAGCGCGGGCAGCCCGGCGCTCCGGGTCAACCTTCTCCCCCCGGAGATCCGGCTCCGGAGGATGCGCTGGGCCCACATCCCGGCGGCCGTCCTCGGGGGCGTCATCCTCCTCCTGCTGGCGGCCCTGGCCCTGCGGCCGATGGTGCAGAACCGGGTACTCTCCTCCGCGCTCGACAGGGAGATCGAAGCTCTCCGGGAACCGGTGGGCCGGGTGCAGGCGCTCCAACGGGAAGCGGAGGAGCTGGAGCGGAAGGCCGGGGCCATGGAAGCCCTCCTTTCCTCCCGGAACCGGAACCTCGAGATTTTGCAGCAGCTGACCCTGGGTCTCCCCTCCGACACCTTCCTGACCAGTTACAGCAACCGCGACGGCACCATTCAGCTGGTGGGGCTCAGCGGGTCCTCCTCGGAGCTGATCCCCCTGCTGGAAAGGTCCCCGCTCCTGCGCGATGTCGCCCAGAAGGGAACGATCTACCGCGACACGCAGACGGGGAGAGACCGATTCACCTTCGAGGCGAAACTGGAGAACGCACCGTGAAGCTGACCGTCAGAGAAAAAAGGTACCTCCTCGCCGGCGCCGCCATCGCCATCGCGATCGGCCTCTTTTACGTCTTCTCCTCCCTGGTGCCGAACCGCGAGAGGCTCGCCGGGGAGGTGGAACTCAAGAAGCGGACGCTCGCCGCGCAGCGCGAGGTCCTCCTCGGCGAGGAAACCTCGCGGCGGCTGGTACAGCAGCACGGCCGGCGCCTCGCGCAGTTGCGGACGCGCCTCCTTCCCGGCGACAACTCGAGCGTGGCGAGCGCCGAACTGCAGCAGGCGCTGAAAAACTTCGCGGACCAGAGCGGGGTGGAGATCATCCAGAAGAACACCCTCCCCGAGCGGGCGCTCGCCGACAGCCCCGATATCACCCGGGTGTCGGTCCGCATCGAGACGCGGTGCGACCTCGAGGAGCTGGTGAACTTTTTGACCGCCATCGAAAATTACGATACGTTTCTCAAGGTCGAGGAGCTGGTGATCAACAGCTTTCGCAATCAGCGGAGATACGAGATCCGGCCCAGCCTGACCGTCACGGGCTACATCGGCACCCGGAGCCCGGCGCCGGCGGAACTTACCGCCGCGTCCGCCCCTCTTCTCGCCTCCCCCGCTCCCCCGGCCCCGGGGCCGGGGCGATAGGAACCGAGTATGGCTAAAAGGTGGATCGCGATCAATGTGCTGTTGATGGCCCTGGCGCTGCTGCTCGGCTGGCAGCTCCGGGCCTCGTTCCTCCGCTTCCTCGCCGACCACGACCCGGCCGGGATCCAGCCCGCCGCGCAGGGCAGGCCGGAGGCGCGGGCGCAGGCGGCGGTCACGCCGGAACCGGAGGGTGCGCCCAGTCCCGCCGATTTCGCCGTGATCCCCGAAAGGACCGTTTTTTCCGACACCCGCGGCCTCGAGGAGTCGCAGGAGGCCGCCTCCCCGGCGACGCTGCAGATGCAGCAGAAGCCGATCCTGGTAGGGGTCACCATCGCGGGGGACCTGCGCCGGGCCCTCATCTATGATCCCGGGACGCCCGCCCGCGAGGGGAGACGCGCCGAGTCGAAGCGGATCGGGGATGTCTACCGCGGGTACCGGATCACGGAGATCGAGCCCGGCCACATCGTGCTCGAAAACGGCGCGCGCCGGGAGATCATCCCCCTGCACGAGGGTTCGAAGGGGACCCAGGCGGGGAAGACCCCGATCCTGTCCACCCGCGTCGTCTCCTTCGGGAGCGGCGGCGCCACGGGCGGCGCCCCGATCACGGTGCAGACCGCGGGGGGCGGGGCCCCTGCAAGGACGGCCGCCCCCCCGGCCGCGGCGCCGGCGCCCCAGACCCGGACGCAGACGATCGCCCTGCCGGGAGCGGTCGCGGGGCGGCCGGCGGTCGTGCCGCCGCAGGAGCCGGGCACCCCGCAGGAGCCGGCGCAGCCTCCGGCGCCGCCGCCGGGCCCGGGGGGGAGCCGCGTCATCCGGACCCCGTTCGGCGACATCGTCCGGCCGGAGAGGAACTGACCGGCGGACGTCCCGGAACGGACGCCGTACTGAATGTGCATGGAGACGCTCTCAGAGAGAGGAAAGCTTAAATGGCCACACGCATCGGGAGATCCTGGAGTTTCACGGTTGTTATCTGCGCGTCGCTGATCCTGGGCGCCCTCCATTCCGCGGGCTGGGCGGTGCAGGAACCGGGCCGCCCCCCCACGACGGAAAGCCAGCGCAGGGAGGCGATCGAGCGCCTGCGCCAGCAGATGCAGCGGACCCGGCCGGCGGCGGCCGAGACCCCCGCGGCCCCCGCCGCAGCGGCCCCCGTCGAGACCGCCCCCCCCAGCCCGCCCTCGGCTCCGGTGCCCGAGGCCTCGAGGATCCGTTACTCGGGGGGCCAGAAGGTCACGCTCAATTTCGACAACCTCCCCCTCTACGATTTCGTCAACCAGGTGGGCGCCATCCTCGGGCTGACGCCCATCGTGATCGATTCGGACGTCCGGGGGAACGTGAACCTCGTGAGCGCCTCCCCGATGGCGCGGGAGGATATCTTCCCCCTCTTCAACCTGATCCTCAAGAGCAAGAACGCGGCCCTCATCGAGCAGAGGGGAATCTACCAGATCGTCCCCATTTCCTCGGCCCTGAAAAGCGGCGTCGACATCATCGAACAGCTCCCGGAGCCCGCACCCGCGGAAGCGCCCGAGGCGCAGCCCGACGCCTCCGGCGCCCCCGGGGCGATCCTGGCGGTTCCCCCGGCCGCGCCGGGGGCCGAAGGCTCCGGCCCACGGCTGATGACGCACGTCATCCGCGCCGAGTTCGTGCCGGTCAAGGACCTGATCGAACCGATCAAGCTCTTCATGACCGAAGGGGGCGTGATCATGCCCTACGAGCGGCTGAACATGCTGATCATGACCGACTACTCCGACAGCGCCGCGAAGGTGCTCCAGATCATCCGGATGCTCGACAGCAGCTACCTCGACCCCGACCTGGTGGAACTGGTCAAGGTCGAAAACAACTCCTCGGCGGACGTGGCGGAGGACCTCGCCAAGATCTTCGGGAGCGGCGGCAAGGATGAGGCCACGGGGATCTCCTTCGCCTCGCTCGACCGCATGAACACCATCTTCGTCATGGCCAGCACCAGGAGGGGGCTGGAGGAGGTCAAGCGCTGGATCCGGGAGCTGGACGCCACCTCGGGGAAGAAATTCCAGACCTTCGTCTACGTCGTCCAGAATTCGACCGCCTCCAACATCGCCATGATGGTCGCGGCCCTGTTCGGCGGCGAGGAATCGTCCTCGGTCGAGATGTCCCAGCCGGCGGCCGGGACGACGCAGCAGCAGGGGGCCCAGGGGTTCGGGTCCTCCTCCTCCAGGCAGAGCGCGTTCGGGTCCTCCTCAAACCTGACCGGAAGCCAGGGTTCCCTGACCGGCGGCCAGGGCTTCGGCTCCGGGGGGTACGACGACGGGTACATGGGGAGCGGCTCCTTCGGGAGCTCCCAGAGGCTCGGCCCCCAGCTCAACGTCTCGCGCTCGATCACGTCCCAGATCCTGCGGGGGGGCACCTTCAGCGGGCTCCAGGACATCGTCCGCCTGGTGGTCGACGACATCAACAACTCCCTCATCATCCAGTCCACCCCCGCCGACTACGCCTACATCTCCGAAACCATCAAGAAAATGGACGTGCTCCCGCGCCAGGCCATCATCGACGCCCGGATCTTCGAGGTCGATCTGACCGACGATTTGAGCTTCGGGGTGAACGCCGAGCTGCAGGCCCGCACCGAGGGGAACCTGACGACGGGCGGCATCAGCCCCACCTCGGGCAAGCTGTCGGCCAACACCTTCGCCTTCGTCGGCAACTCGCGCCAGATCATGCTCGCGCTGGAGGCCCTGCGCACCAAGACCCGGGTAAAGATCCTGGAGGCCCCGTCCGTGCTCGCGCTCGACGGCACCCAGGCGAGCATCATCGTGGGGAGCGAGATCCCCTACCCGGCCGGGAGCTTCACCACCACCTCGGGGAGCACCACCAACGTCCAGTACCGCGACACCGGCATTTCGCTCATCGTCGTCCCCCGCATCTCGGCCTCCGGGTCGGTGACCCTGGACATCACCCAGGAGGTCAGCAGCATCGGCGCCGGCGTGGAGTTCGGCGACGGCCAGACGGCCCCCACCTTCTCCAAGACCAACGTCATGACGACCCTCTCGGTCAAGGACGGGGAGACGGTGGCCATCGCCGGACTCATCCGCGACAAGAACGACGTGTCGCGCGGCGGGATCCCCTTCCTCTCCGACATCCCCATCCTCGGCAGCCTCTTCGGCGCCACCGTCCGGAAGAACCACCGCACGGAGCTCATCATCCTGATCACGCCCCACGTCATCCGCACCGTCGAACGGTTCCAGGAGATGACGCAGGAACTGAAGGATTCCCTGCGCAACGTGCGCAAGCTGGCGGACGAGAAGGAGGAGGAGCAGGTGCGTGACATCCGGGAGGCGCGCGAGGAGCGCTACGAGAAGGAACAGAAGCGGATCAAGAAGATCAAGCCCGCCCGGGAAGAGGACTGATCCCTCACGGAAGCGCCGCCTCTCCGGCGGCGCTTCCGGCCGCGCCCGTCATGCGATTTTCAGCACCGGCTCGAGTCCCGGATCGATGGCCTTCAGGAGTTCCTCAAGCTTCGCCACCGTGGGACGGCTCCTCCCCTGTTCGTAGCGCGCGTAGGCATTGGGGGATTTCTGCCCCAGCCGCCGCGCGACTTCAGCCAGGGTAAGATGGTGGGCCTCCCTCTGCCTCCGCAGCATCAGCGCGATCCACTCCGACTCCCGATCCGACCCGACGGTGAAACTCCCATCCCCGCGCGGGTACACGCTCACTTTGAACCCCTTCCGGCCCACCAGCTCCTCGATGGCGTCCGCAATCATGCGGAAGGCGTCCGCCTTCGTGCTGCCCTGCGTCATCACGTCCAGGATGGGGACCTCGACCAGCCAGTGCCGGGTCCCCCGTTCCTTCCAGACCCGCCCCTCGAATTTCACGCCTGACCCCCCCCGCCCGGAAAAGCTTTGGCCTTCCGGATGATTTTTGATGCCAGCCGCTCCTCAATCTCACGGTGCCTGGGAACCGGCTCGGTCATTTCGCCGTTCGTCCATATCTCGTGACCACCGCCCTCGCGCAGCAGGCGCCATCCCAGCGCTTTCAGCATCGATTCCAGATCGCGCTTTTTCACCTTCCGCCTTTACACCTATATGTGTACACCAAAAAACGGGGGATTTCAAATCCTTCGAATGCATTGTTTCGCCCGACCGTCGTCCGTTTCCTCCTTCTTCCTTTTTCCCGGGCGGCCCCGGCGAGAGGAATGGATCATTTTCACCGAGGCGGCAAAATGATATAAAGAATGTGTGAAAAGGCGATCCCGCCGACTCCGCGAGACCAAGCCCTGGGCAGGATGCGTATGAGCGTGATTGTTTCGTTTCCCGGCGGCGGCGCGTCGAAAAAGCTCGAGCGCGTGCAGTCGACCTACACCGTGCGCGAGATCAGCCGCCAGTTCGGGCTGAGCGAGCATTTCATCCGGCGCTGGACGCGCGAGGGGATGGTGCGGGCGGCCGAGCCCGACGAGACGGGGGAACTGCGCTTCGATTTCCACGCCCTCACCCGCTTCCGCCGCGCGCGCGAACTGCGCAGCCGCGGCCTGAGCATGCGCCAGATCGAGGCGGAACTGAACGGCCAGCTCAACCTCTTCCCCGAAAGGGGGGGGATGCTGATCCCGCTCCCGGTCCGGATGAGCCCCTTCGAGGAGGCGCTGATCCTGCACGAGCAGAACGACCCGCGCGCGCCCGCGATGTACCGGCGCGCCATCGAGGAGGGGGAGTGCGTGGCGGACGCCTACTGCAACCTGGGGATCATGGCGTACGAGAAGAACAACATCCCCAGGGCGTTCGACCATTTCACCCGCTCCCTGCAGCACGACGCGCGCCATTTCGAGTCCCATTTCAACCTGGGCCACATCTACTTCGAGGCGGGGGACCTCCGGCTGGCCCGCCTGCATTACGACTTCGCCGCGGCGATCGAGCCGTGCAGCGCGGGCGCCCATTTCAACCTGGGCCTCATCGACGCCATGGAGGGGGACACGCCCGCCGCCATCGCCTCGCTCCACCGGGCCCGGCGCTACGCGACCGAGGAGGAACTCGTGCAGATCGAGGAGACGCTCGCCGGGCTGCAGAAGAACGACGGTCCGCGCACCGAGTGAGGCATTGCCGATGGACATCCCCGAGACCATGAAGGCGATGGTGCTGGAGGCCCCCGGCCTCGGCCTGCGCCCCGCCCGGGTCCCGGTCCCCCGCCCCGGCCCCGGCGGCCTGCTGGTCCGGGTGCGGGCCTGCGGGGTCTGCCGGACCGACCTGCACCTGGTGGACGGCGAACTGCCCGAACCGAAGCTCCCCGTCATCCCCGGGCACGAGATCGTCGGCACCGTCGTCGCCGCCGGCCGGGATGCGGGCCCCTTCAGGATCGGGGACCGCGTCGGCGTCCCCTGGCTCGGGCGCACCTGCCGGCGCTGCCGCTTCTGCCGCTCGGGGCGGGAGAATCTCTGCGACGCGCCGGGGTTCACCGGCTACACCCTCGACGGCGGGTACGCCGAGTACGCGGCCGCCGAGGCGCGCTACTGTTTTGCGATCCCCGAAGGGTACGGCGACGCGGACGCCGCACCGCTGCTCTGCGCGGGCCTGATCGGCTACCGGACCTACACCATGGCGGGGGAAGGGGCGGAAACGATCGGGATCTACGGCTTCGGGGGGGCGGCCCATATCGTCACCCAGGTCGCCGCCTGGCAGGGGAGGCGGGTCTACGCCTTCACCCGCCCCGGCGACGTGCGCGCGCAGCAGTTCGCGCTCCGGCTGGGGGCGGTGTGGGCGGGGAGTTCGCTGGAAGCGCCGCCGGAACCGCTCGACGCCGCCCTGATTTTCGCCCCGGTGGGGCCGCTGCTGCCGGCGGCGCTCGCGGCCGTCGTCAAGGGGGGGACCGTCGTCTGCGGGGGGATCTACATGAGCGACATCCCCGCCTTCCCCTACGCGCTGCTGTGGGAGGAGCGGGTGGTGCGCTCGGTGGCCAACCTCACACGCCGCGACGGCGAGGAGTTTTTCGCCCTCGCCCCGAAGGTGCCGGTGGTGACGGAGGTGGAGACCTTCCCGCTCGAAGAGGCCAACGAGGCGCTGGCCCGGCTGCGCGACGGCCGCCTCGACGGGGCGGCCGTCCTTACCCTGCAGGTATGACTTTTCTTCCTAAACCCTGATTATTCTTCCCAGGGCAGGCCCGCCTTGCCGAAATGACCGTAATTCGTCGTCTTCCGGTAGATCGGGCGCAGCAGCTGGAAGCGTTCGATGATGGCCACCGGCCGGAAATCGAGCGTCTTCACGTACTCGGCCGCGGCGATGTCGTCGCCGGTCCCGAAGGTGTCGACCTTGACCGAGAGGGGCCGGGCCATCCCGATGCCGTAGGAGATCTGGATCTCGGCGCGGCGCGCCATCCCCTGCCGGATAATCTGCCGGGCGATGTAGCGGCAGAAGTAGGCGCCGCTGCGGTCGACCTTCGAGGGGTCCTTTCCGCTGAAGGCGCCGCCGCCGTGCCGTCCCGCCCCGCCGTAGGTGTCCACGATGATCTTGCGCCCGGTCACGCCGGCGTCGGCCGAGGGCCCGCCCAGGATGAAGCTCCCCGTGGGGTTCACGTGGAAGCGGATGTCCTTTGAGAACCACTCGCCCAGGATCCGCGGGGCGAGGTCTTCCTTCACGTAGGCGATGATCCCCTCCCTGGAAATGGAGGGGTTGTGCTGCGGCGAGACGATGACGTCGGTGATGGCCACCGGCCTGTCGTTCTCGTAGCGGATCGAAACCTGGGTCTTGCCGTCGGGGCGCAGCCAGGCGCATTTCCCGCTGTGGCGGTCTTCGGCCAGGCCCCGGGCCAGGCGGTGGGCCAGGAGGATCGGCAGGGGCATCAGTTCGGGGGACTCGTCGGCCGCATACCCGAACATGATCCCCTGGTCCCCCGCGCCCTGGTCCGCTTCCAGGTTGGTATCGACGTCGACCCCCTGGGAAATCTCCGGCGACTGCCGGGTCACGTACTGCTGGACCTTGAGGCCGTCGGCATTGAACGGGGTCGACGGGTCGAGGTAGCCGATTTCGCGCACGGCCTGCCGGGCGACCGCCTCGTGGTCCACCCGGGCGGACGAGGTGATCTCCCCAGCGACGATGACGAGGTCTTCCTTGCAAAGGACTTCACAGGCGACCCGGCTTTTCGGATCCTTTTCGAGATAGGCGTCCAGGACCGAATCGGCGATGTAGTCGCACACCTTGTCCGGATGCCCCTCTGTCACAGACTCAGAGGTGAAAATGTAGGAACCGTTCGTTCGGGTCGTGGCCATAAACACTCCTTTTCGCAAAATAACCCACCTATTTTCTACTATTCCAGGCGCAAGTCAAGGGTGGACACGAACGCCCGGAAACGGAACAAGGAATCCTTGTTCATTATCAAGATCGGAAATTCCGGCGAATCGCCCCCCGCCGCGCCGCCGGTTGCGGTAGAATCCACGGGAGCACCGGATCGGGGTTTCCATGCG
>JAAYCX010000082.1 GCA_012729555.1 Acidobacteriota bacterium | reverse complement strand
TTTGCCTTTACGATGTAGTGTGCTTCGACGAGGTGGCCGGCATTTCCTTTGATCAGAAGGACGGCGTGAACATATTAAAAGGCTACATGGCCGCCGGCGAGTTCTCGCGGGGCAAGGAAAGCATCCGGGCATCAGGCAGCATCGTGATGGTGGGCAACTTCGATGTGGATGTGGAGCAGCAGCAGCGGATCGGGCACCTGCTCAGTCCGCTACCCCCGGAAATGAGAAACGACACGGCCCTAATGGATCGCATCCATTCCTTCGCTCCCGGCTGGGATTTTCCCAAACTCAAGGCGAGCGACCACCTGACCGATCATTTTGGCCTGGTGACGGACTTCCTGTCGGAATGCTGGACCAAGCTCAGGGAGGGTACCCGCATATCGACTCTGCAGGGGCGTGTGCACTGGGGCGGCGCGCTGAGCGGACGCGATATCGAGGCAGTCAGCAAGACCGTGAGCGGAATTATAAAACTGCTGTACCCGGACGCTGAAATGCCCATTCCTGACCAAGAACTGGAAGCGGTGGTGCGGATTGCGCTCGAGGCCCGGCGGCGGGTGAAGGAGCAGCAGAAGCGGTGCCTGAAGACGGAGTTTCGAAACACGCATTTCAGCTACTTCATGGGAGTAGAGGGGGTTGAGCAATTCGTTACGACGCCGGAACTGCATAGCGATGAAGCTATCGAGGCCGATCCGCTCCCGCCCGGACAGGTCTGGGCAATCAGTCCGGGAGGTCCGGACGCCCCTCCATCTCTTTACCGGATTGAGGCCACAAGCGGGCCGGGAGGAGGGGTGAAGATACTCAATGCACCTGTTCCACCCGCCTTCCGTGAAAGCGTCCGCTACGGCGAGCAAAACCTCTACTCGCAGGCAAAAGACCTGGTGGGCGACCGTGATCCGCGCAACCATGAGTTCTCAGTGCAATTGCGGGCAATGGATTCGGATCGTTCCGGATATGGTCTGGGATTGCCGGTGCTTCTGGCGCTATGTGGGGGTCTCATGGAGCGGAGCACAAAGGGCGGGCTGATCATCGTCGGATCGCTTAACCTTGGAGGCTCGGTGGAGATGATCGCCAATCCCGTAGCCGTAGCTGAGCTTGCGGTGGAAAAGGGGGCGGTGCAACTCCTGATGCCGGTTTCCTCCCGGCGACAGTTGCTGGAGCTCCCGGACGAAATGGCTACCAAGGTCAACATTGTTTTCTATGCGGATCCAGCAGATGCGTTCATGAAGGCGATCCTGGAATAGCCGGTCCATGTTTTAGCAGATACGCAAAGGGATGATTTCATGGCACGAAAAGGGGAGGGGATCTACAAGCGGGGCAACGTTTGGTGGCTCGATTGTCGGATCAATGGTACCCGATACCAGCTGCCTCTGGGGAAGGGAATCAACCGGAAGGTGGCGCTCGAGCTGGCGACGGCGAAGCGGGCGGCAATCCTGCGCGGGGAGGCGGGGATTGCCAGGAAACGCAAGGACATGCCCTTTGAGAAGGCCGCAGAGGAGTTTCTGGCGTGGGCGCGGGCCAACAAGCGGCCCCGGACGGCGAAGACCTACATAAGCCTTTTAAACCAGCTGCGGGGGTTCTTCGGCGACAAGACGCTTTCCGCGATCACTCCTTTTCTGATCGAAAAGTACAAGCAAAAGAGGCTGGCCGACGGGGCCAAGGTGACGGTAAACCGGGAGCTGGCCTGTCTCCGGTCGCTCTATAACCTGTTTATCGAGTGGAAACGGTTCGAGGGGGCCAATCCCGCCAGCCGGTTCCGGCGGGTGCCTGAAAGCCAGGGGCGGCTCCGGTTCCTGACCGAGGATGAAGAAGCGCGGCTGCTTGCGGAGGCGGAAGAGCCCCTCCGGTCCGTTATCGTGGTGGCGATCCATACCGGGCTGCGGGCCTATTCCGAGGCGCTCACCCTGACGTGGGAGAACATAGACTTTCAGCGGAAGAGCCTCACGGTTCTGGACTGCTACTCGAAGACGAAGGAGAGCAGGACGGTCCCCCTCAATTCGGTCGCCCTGGCGACCCTCAAAGCCCTGAAAGCCCGGGTTCCCGGACCCCAGGTATTCATGACCAGGGGGAGGGCCAAAAGCGGGGAATGGCGGCCCTACTCCAGCTTTAGAACAGCCTTTGAATCCGCCTGTAGGCGTGCTAACCTTTCGGGCGTCACGCCCCATGTGTTGAGGCATACTTTTGCCTCCCGGCTGGTCATGCGGGGGGTGGATCTTCGGACGGTGATGGAACTGGGAGGGTGGAAAAACCTGGCCATGGTTCAGCGATACTCTCATTTAAGCCAGGAACACAAACAGCAGGCTATCGAACTGCTCGTCGAAAATTCACCTACGATTTTCACTACTCCGAAATCCGGAAAACCAGTAACTCCTTATGCGCCTGTAGCTCAGGTGGATAGAGCAACAGTTTCCTAAACTGTGGGCCGCAGGTTCGAGTCCTGCCAGGCGCATTTCCCCTACTCCCCTTTGCCGTTCAACCGCTCGAGCGCGAGCATCAGCGCCTGGGTTCCCAGCCGGCCGTGTCCCTGGGCCTGGACCGCCAGGTAGAGCTGGTGCACCAGGGCCAGTCCCGGCAGCGCAAGGTTCATGGCGGCCGCCTCCTTGAGGGCGATCCCCATATCCTTGATGAAGTGCTCCACGAAAAAGCCGGGATCGTAGTCACGGCGGAGGATGCGCGGGCCCAGGTTCGTGAGGGTCCAGGAGCCGGCGGCCCCGCGGCTGACGATGTCGATGACGGCCTGGCGGTCGAGCCCCGCCCGGGAGGCGTACAGCAGGGCCTCGCACATGCTGATCATCAGGCCGGAAACCAGGATCTGGTTGCACATCTTGGCGTGCTGTCCGGACCCGGCCGGGCCGAGGTAGGCGACGGTCTTTCCCATCAGCCCGAAAAGGGGGAGGACGGTGTCGTAGGCGCCGCGGTCGCCGCCGGCCATGATGGCCAGGGTGGCCGAGCGCGCGCCGACATCGCCCCCCGAGACCGGGGCGTCGAGGCTCGCGCCCCCTCTCCGGGCGGCCGCCGCGGCGATGCGGCGCGCCAGGGCGGGTTCGGTCGTCGTCATGTCCACCAGGACCGGGAGCCTGCCGGGGGCGGCAAACAGACCCCGCGGCCCGAAATAGACCTCTTCCACGTCGGCGGGGAAGCCCACCATGGTAAACACGACTTCGCTCCCCTCCGCCACGGCGGCCGGGGAGTCGCACCAGCGGGCGCCGCGCTCGACGAGCGGTTCGGCCTTGGCCCGCGTGCGGTTATGCACCTGGAGCCGGTGCCCCCCCCGCTCGAGGTGCCCCGCCATCGATTGCCCCATGACCCCCGTCCCGATCCACCCGATGTTCATCCCCCGTCCTCCCTTTCCGGCGCCGCAATCGTTGGTGCCGGACGCCGGTTTTGCATCTATAATGCCACGCGAGGGAGTGTCCCAACGATGTTTTGTTGACGCGGCAACGGGAGGGAGGAGTCATGGCGCAGTCAGAAATCATGTCCGGCGCGTGCGGGATGACGACGAAGGTGACGGCGACGATGGAGGGGAAGGTGTGCAGGCTCGAGATCGAGAGCAGCTGCAAGGCCATCCAGGCGATCGCGGCCGAGCTCGGCGAAGTGGACCCCTACCGGGAGATCAGCTTCAGGCAGGGGTTGCCGAGGATCCTGGAGATGGGCCACAAGCATTGTTTCCACACGGCCTGTCCCGTCCCGGTGGGGATCCTCAAGGCCGTGGAGGTGGCCGCGGGGCTGAACCTCCCGAAGGATCCCGTGATCAAGGTGAGCAGGTAGCCGGTGCGGGAGCGGTCATGATCCTCATCGACCGGAAGCTTGTTTCCAACCTCTCGGCCCGGGCACGGGCCTCGGCGCGGTTGCGCCAAAACCACAATTTCCACCAGGACTACGCGGACCCGACCCACCGCATGCTGAACGCGCTGGAGCCGGGGACCTACGTCCGGCCGCACAAACACGAGGCGCCGGACAAATGGGAGGCCTTCATCCTGCTCTCGGGCCGTGCGCTGGTGGTGACGTTCGACGACGCCGGAAATCCCGGCGAGCGGGCGGTCCTGGACGGCGGCGCCGGGGTGTTCGGCGTGGAGATCCCCGCCCGCGTCTGGCATTCGGTGGCGGCGCTGGCACCGGGGACGGTACTGTACGAGATCAAGCCCGGGCCCTACGCCCCGCTCGACGACAAGAGTTTCGCCCCCTGGGCGCCGGCGGAGGGGGCGCCGGAGGCCGCCGGGTACCTGGCCGGTCTGACGGCGGGCTAGGCCGGGGCGAACAGGCGCGAAACCTCGAGCCCGAAATCGGGGAGCAGGGGGGAGACCAGCAGGTCGGATCCCAGAAAGCGCCCGGTGCGGACGTAGCCCAACTCGCTCCATACCAGCGTGGCGACGATCCGGGTCCGGGTGTCGACGGCCCAGAACTCCGGTACGCCATGGCGGTAACACTCCCCTCTCAGCCTTCCCGGGGCCGTTGCCGGGGGCATCCGGGGAAAGACCTCGACCGCCAGGTCCGGGACCCCGTGGAGACTTCTTTTCCCTATGATGCCGCGGCGGCTGTGGCGGACGAAAAGGATATCGGGCCGCAGGGCCGTGTGCCGGTCGAGGAGGGCGCAGCAGGGGGCCTGCAGCACCTGGCCCTGCCCGGAGGCGTCCGCGTGCCGGAGGAGGGCCGAGGCCAGGCGCAGGACCACCGCCTGGTGCCGGATCCCCGGGGACAGGGGGACCGCAGGGGGCGCGTGTCGCTGATGGACGCCCGCCGCCGGCAGGGCGGAGCAGGGGGGGGAGGATAGCGGTCCGGCCACGGCGTTTTCTCCTCGGTTCGGTTGTTTCTCCCCGGTATTGTTTCGGGAGGAGGGGCTTTATTTCCCGGAATCTTTCGGCGGCGGTCAGTGGTCGAGGAATTTTCCCGGGGGGCCGGTCAGCGCGTCGTCCCAGTCCGGCGCTTTTTCAGGGCCGATGTACTCGATGGCGTTCGCCGTCATGACGAGGCCGCGCGCGTCGCGGCCGCGGGCCGGGTGCTTGGCCAGGGAGAAGCGCTGCTGGCGGATCTTGACCCGTTCGTCGGCCGTGTAGCGCACGTAGAGCTCCGCGGGGTCGTCGGCGGAGAAGAAACGGACGGCCGCCCCCTTGGGGGCGAAGCGGGCTTCGCGGTTGGTCGACATGCGCCCGACCTGGAATTTCTTGCAGTAGACGAAGAAGTCGTGTTCGTAAACGGCCGTCAGCACCCGCTCCCGGTCGACCACGGCGCAGTGGATGAGGGTGGTGTCCACGAAGAGTTTGTCGGGCGGGGCCACGATCCTGCAGCGGCCGTCCTTCCACACCAGCAGAAGCCGGTCGAGCGGGGAGCAGGTGATCATGCCCTCCCCCTGGACCTTGTGCCCGAGGTACCCCTTGGCGCGGTCGTAACGGATCTCGAGCGCGTCGGCGGTCAGTTCGCGTTCGGAGATGGTTCCGAAGGCCGCGATCTCGGTGCGGCGCGGGTAGTCGGCCGCGTATTTGCGCAGCAGGGAACGCAGGTAGCGGATGGCGTAGGGCACGAGCCCTGACAGGTCCGTCTCCACCCCCCCCAGCTCTTCCCGCAGCTTTTCGATCTCCTTCCGGTTCTTCTCCACGTCGAAGTGCGAGATGCGCCGGATGGGAATCCCGAGCAGCGCTTCGACGTCGTCGTGGGTGAGGTCGCGCTGCATTTCGGCGCGGAATGGGGCGAGAGCCTCGCGGACCGCCTGTTCGGCCTCGCCGGGGGAGGCGCAGGCTTCCAGCCCCTTGTAGAGCCGGTTCTCCACGAAGATGCGGACGAGGGTGTGGCGGTGCATCTCCTCGACGAGGCGCCGGCGCCGGCGCTGCAGTTCCTTCCGGAGGATGGCCACCAGGCGGGACGTCGTGTGCCGCACGATCTCATCGACGTCCATCTCGACCGGTTTCTGCTCCCGGATCACCACGATGCGGCTCGAAATCTGCACCTGGCACTGGGTGAAGGCGTACAGGGCCTCCATCGCGCGGTCGGGGTCCTCGTCGGGGGGGAGATGGATTTCGATCTCCGGGTTTTCGGCCGTGAAATCGTGGATGCTCCGGATCTTGACCTTTCCCTTGCGCGAGGCGTCCTCGATGGAGGCGATCAGGGTGTCGGTCGTCGTCCCCGCCGGGATTTCGCGGATCGTCAGGGTATGTTCGTCTTTTTTCTCCAGGCGCGCCCGCACGAGCACGTATCCCCGTCCCGCGTCGTACGCGCGGGCGTCCATCAGCCCCCCCTGCGGGAAGTCGGGGAGCAGGGTGAACGGCTTCTTCTCCAGGACCGCGATCTCGGCCCCGAGGAGTTCGGCGAAGTTGTGCGGCAGGATGCGGGTGGAGATCCCGACGGCGATCCCTTCCGCCCCGAGCATCAAAAGGAGGGGGATCTTGGCCGGGAGCGACACCGGCTCTTTTTTGCGGCCGTCGTAGCTCGGGACGAAATCGGTCAGGTCGTTGTTGAAGATCTGCGTCCGGGCCAGCTCCGTCAGCCGGCATTCGATGTAGCGGGGGGCGGCCGCGGGGTCCCCGGTGACGAGGTTGCCGAAATTCCCCTGGCGCTCGATCAGGTACTGCCGGTTGGCGAGGGTGACCAGGGCGTCGCCGATGGAGGCGTCGCCGTGGGGGTGGAACTGCATGCAGTAGCCGACGATGTTGGCGACCTTGATGAATTTGCCGTCGTCGTTTTCGTGGAGCGAGAAGAGGATGCGGCGCTGCACCGGCTTGAGCCCGTCGTCGAGGTCGGGGATGGCGCGGTCGCGGATGACGTAGGCCGCGTACTGCAGGAAGTTGTCGTCCACCAGGCGCTTCAGCGGGCCGTCCCCCGTGGCCCCGAGGCCCGCGCGCGGGCCGGGGGCCTGGCCGGCCGCCTCGGCCGCCGGGGGTTCGAAGTCCCCGAAGAGGGGGAGGATCCTGGGTCCGTCGGTCATGACTCGGCTTCCACGACAAGGTGGTTCATGATGTACTGGCGCCGCTCCGGGGTGTTCCGGCCCATGTAGAAACCGAGGATGGCCGGGACGCTGTGCCGGTTGTCGAGCCGGACCGGGGTCAGGCGCATGTCCGGGCCGATGAAGTGCTTGAATTCCGAGGGGGAGATCTCGCCCAGCCCCTTGAAACGGGTGACCTCCGCCGCGCGCATCTCCCCGACCGCCGTGTCCCGCTCCCCTTCCGAGTAGCAGTAGACCGTGCGCTTCCCGTTGCGCACGCGGAACAGCGGGGTCTCCAGGATGTGGACGAACCCGTCGTGGACCAGGGGCTCGAAGAAACGCAGGAAAAAGGTCAGGAGGAGGTTGCGGATGTGCAGCCCGTCCACGTCGGCGTCGGTGGCGAGGATGATTTTCCGGTAGCGCAGCCGCTCCAGCGATTCCTCGACATCCAGGCTGCGCATCAGGTTGTAGAGCTCCTCGTTCTTGTACATGACGTCGCGCCCGAGGTCGCAGACATTGAGCGGTTTGCCCCGCATGGTGAAGACCGCCTGGGTGTTGACGTCGCGGCAGCTCGTGATGGAGCCGGCGGCCGACTGCCCCTCGGTGATGAAGAGCATCGACTCGCTTCCCGCCCCGGTGCGGCGGTGGAAGTGGACGCGGCAGTCCTTCAGCTGCGGCACCCGGATGGAGGTGGCGCGCGCGCGCTCCCGGGCCATCTTTTTCATCGACTGCAGCTCTTTGCGCAGCTTCACGGTCTCCTGGATCTTGACCAGGGCGGCCTCGGCCGCCTTCGGGTTGCGGTGCAGCAGATCGACCACGGCCTCGCGCACGCGGGAGACCCATTCGGCCCGCATCTCGGTGTTGCCGAGCTTGTTCTTGGTCTGCGATTCGAAGACCGGCTCCTGCAGCCGCACCGCGACGGCGCCCGCCATCCCCTCGCGCACGTCGTCCCCGTCGAACTTCCCTTTGGAGAACTCGTTGAACCCCTTGACCAGGCCTTCCCGGAAAGCGCTGAGATGCGAGCCGCCGTCGGCCGTATACTGGCCGTTGACGAAGGAGAGGAAGGTCTCCTCGAAGCGCTGGGTGTGGCTGAGCGAGAACTCGAGCATTTTCGATTTGAAGTGGAGCGGGGGATAGATCATCTCGTCCCCCGCCTCCTCCCGCAGCAGGTCGGGCAGGCCGTTGCGGGAGAGAAACAGGCGGCCGTTGTATTCGATGCGCAGTCCCGTGTTCAGGAAGGAATAGAGTTTCAGCCGGCGCTCGACATGCTCCGGGGCGAAGGCGACGGCGCCGAAAATCTCCGGGTCGGGCTCGAAGCGGACCAGGGTGCCGTCGGGCTCCTCCGGCATCCTCCCCTTCGGTTCCTCCAGGATCCGGCCCCGCTCGAAGACGGCGCCGGCGAACTCCCCGCCGCGGTGGCTGCGGACCTCGAAACGGCACGACAGGGCATTGACGGCCTTGGTCCCGATGCCGTTGAGCCCCACGCTGAACTGGAAGACCTCGTCGCTGTACTTGGCTCCCGTGTTGATGCGCGAGACGCATTCGACCACCTTGCCCAGGGGGATGCCGCGGCCGTAGTCCCGCACCTCCACCCGGGTCCCGTCGAGGGTGATCGATACCCGGTCGCCGTAACCCATGATGAACTCGTCGACGGCGTTGTCGACCACCTCCTTGAGCAGGACGTAGATCCCGTCGTCGTAGTCCGACCCATCCCCGATCCGGCCGATATACATCCCCGAGCGCTTGCGGATGTGTTCGAGCGAGGAGAGGGTCTTGATCTTGTCTTCGTCGTAATTGTGAGGTTTGCGCATCATCATTACCGGAGTGCGGATTCTAACAGATATTCCCCCTTCCCAGGAGCCCCGATTTTTCTGCCCCCCCGCCCCCTTTTCCGGCACCGCCCTTCCGGTGACAGAGGCGACCCGGTTGTGATAGGCTCGACGAAAGGCGGGGCGGGGCGACGGGCCCCGCAGGGGACGGCGGCGCGCCACGCGCGGCGGGGGATCGGGCTGCGGACTGGAGGGGGGGATTATGGGTACGATGTTGGGCGGCGACAGCCTGGCGAACCGGGCGGGGGTCGTGACGGCGGACTGGGCCGGGCTTCGGCCCGAGGAGAAGCGGCAGCGGCGCATGGACCATTTCCTCAGCCCGCCGGGGCTGGAGTTCGTCAGCGACCAGGCCGCGCGGAATTACCGGACCCGGGCCCGCCGGCTGGTGGATGTCTATTCCCTGCGGGAGCCGGACCGGGTGCCGGTCCAGTTGCCCGTCGGCAATTTCCCCTTCCAGCATTACGGGATCACGCTCCGCACCGCGATGTACGATTACGACCAGGCCGTCCGCGCGTGCCGGAAATTCAACGAGGACTTCGCGGAGGAGCTGGAGCATTTCGCCAGCCCCTGGATCACCCCGGGGCGCGTCATGGACCTGCTCGACTACAAGCTCTACTCCTGGCCGGGGCACCGGCTCGGCATGGACGTCCCCTCGGTGCAATTCATGGAAGCGGAATACATGAAGGAGGACGAATACGAGGCCCTCATGCGGGACCCCTCCGATTTCTGGCTCCGGACCTACCTCCCCCGCGTGTGCGGGGCGCTCGCCCCGCTGCGATCGCTCCCCCCCGTGACCGATCTCGTGGAGGTCGTGAACCTGGTGCAGTTCATGCCGCTGGCGAGTTCCGGGATGCAGTCGATGCTGCAGACGCTGATGGATATCGGCAAGGAATACGGGAGATTCATGGAGGCGATGGCGGCGGCCGGGCCTTCGGGCGCCGCCTGCGGGTACCCCGTCGGCTTCGGCGCCTTCTGCAAGGCCCCCTTCGACACCCTGGGGGACACCCTGCGCGGCACCCAGCCGATCCTGAAGGACATGTACCGGCGGCCCGAACGGCTGCTCGCCGCCCTCGACGTCGTCGCCGACTTCACCATCCGGTCGGTGCTCCGCTCACCCAACATCGACAACATCTTCATGGTGACCTACCCGCTGCACAAGGGGGCGGACGGATGGATGTCCCAGAAGCAGTTCGACACCTTCTACTGGCCCTCCCTGAAGAAGGTCATGGACGCCCTCATCAAGGAAGGGCTGTTGCAACACATGTTCGCCGAAGGGGGATACAACAGCCGCCTGGAGTCGATCAACGATTTCCCCAAGGGGGCGGTCTGCTGGTTCTTCGACAAGACCGACATGTCCCGGGCCAAGAAGGTCCTGGGGGACAGGTGCTGCCTGCAGGGGAACCTGGCCTCGTCGCTGATCGTCACCGGCCGGCCCGGGGAGGTGAAGGCCGAGTGCCGCAGGCTGATCGAGGAAGTGGGAGCCGGGGGCGGCTATCTCCTGTCGGCGGGCGCCACCCCGGAATTCCCGAAACTGGAAAACCTGCGCGCCATCATGGAGGCGGTGAGAGAATACGGCGTGTACCGGAAATGAAGAGGCACCGCCGTGCGCTCCGGGCCGGGCCGGCGCGGCGGGGTTTGGGGCCTTGGAGGGGGATCGATGATCGACCGGGAGGAACTGATCGCCATCGCCCTCCGTGCGGGGGCGTCCCACGCCGGAATCCTCGAGACCCCGGCGATCGAGTTTCACGAGGATTTCCGGAAGGCGTGCGAGAAAAACTTCTGCCGGAAGTACGACACCAACTGGATGGGGCCGCCGGCGGTCGGTCCCATCGCCGAGCTCCGACGCAGGGTGCTCGCCTTCGCCGAGGGGATGCTGTTTCAGAGCACGCACCCGGTGCAGGGCAACTTCGACATGAAGGGGATCGAGGCCGCGGCCCGGGCCCATGACGCGGTTTTCCGGGAGCTGGTGCGCGCCCTCCGGGCCCGGTATCCCGCGGAAGCGATCCTGCCTCTGGGCGCCGGCTGCTGCAGCGTTTGCGGGCGGTGCGCCTATCTCGACGGGGAGCCGTGCCGCTACCCGGACCTGGCGGCCTCCTCGGTCGAGGCTTACGGGATGAACGTCATCGCCCTGCAGAAGCGCGCCGGCCTGCCCTACTACTTCGGCAAGACCATCGTCTGTTTTGTGGGATTGATTCTTTACGCTCCCGCCTCGGGCGCTCCCGCCTCATCCGGCTCCGGCACGGGGAGCAGTTCGCGGTAGGCGAAGCGCCCCCCCTCGAGCCTCCTCCCTCCGCGGCGCAATGCAATCGGCCGGCGGAAGATGGGGCCGTCGAATACGAAGGTGTGGAACTCCCCATTTTCCCCGCAGGGATCCACGCCCGGGGGCAGCTGTTCGAGAAAAGCGGCGTCATACTCCCTACCGGCAAACTCGGCCGGCAGGACGTTCGTGTCCACGCAAACCACCAGGGCCCGGAAGCCCAAGCCGATGAAGCGCCTGGCCGCTTCGAGGGGAGGACGACCCCAGAGCGGGAACAGGCACCGCATCCCCGCCTGCTGCATCCGTTCCTCCCGGTACTCCCGTACTTCCTGCAGGAAGAGATCTCCGAAGGCGACGGTCCTGATGCCCCGGCGCGCGTGCGGCAGGAGCGCGCGGCGCATCAGGCGCGCGTAGGCTTCGTTCGGGCAGTCGGGCGGGAGGAGAACCTCCTGGAGCGGATGGCCCAGCGATGCGGCCTGGGCCCCGAGGAGGCGGCGCGGGACGCCGTGCATGGGAATCCCGTCCCGGCGGACCGTCGTCAGGAGCGCCGCGATCTCGACGGCGCCCGCAGCCCGGAGTTCATGAAGGGCCAGGGCGGAGTCCTTCCCGCTGCTCCAGCAGAAGAGGATCGGTTCTTTCACGGCGTCTCCCTTGAAAAGATTCAATATCGCATAGAATAAGACTGGACATCCACTAATCAAGGTTGGGGATAACCCGGGACACCCATTTCATCCTGGTCTGCGTCTGGACAGAGGCTCGAAGTGGGTGTCCCGGGTTCGTATCCGGAGGCGGGAGTGGGTGTCCAGGACTTTTTCCGGGAGTCCTACCGGGGAATGTTGCTCAGAAGGGCGATCTTCTGGAGCGATGCTGGGGATCGGATCAGCAGGCGGGGGGGCCGGATATCGTGCCGGGGGGAGCGGCGCTTTGGGGTGGTCGAGCGGAGGGATATCCGT
>JAAYCX010000081.1 GCA_012729555.1 Acidobacteriota bacterium | reverse complement strand
CGAGCGGGAAGGTCCTGTCGGGCGGCGTGGACAGCAACGCCCTGCAGCGGCCGAAGCGCTTCTTCGGCGCCGCGCGCAACATCGAGGAGGGGGGGAGCATCACCATCATCGCCACGGCCCTGGTGGACACCGGGAGCCGCATGGACGACGTGATCTTCGAGGAATTCAAGGGGACCGGCAACATGGAGCTCCACCTGGAGCGCAAACTGGTCGACAAGCGCGTCTTCCCCGCCATCGACATCAACAAGTCCGGGACCCGCAAGGAGGAACTGCTCGTCGACTCGGCCGACCTCGCCCGCATCTGGGTCCTGCGCAAGGTGCTCAACCCGCTCTCTCCCGTCGAAAGCATGGAGCTGCTCCTGGAAAAACTTTCCAAGACCAAGACGAACAGCGATTTCCTGAACTCGCTCTCCGGAGGGAAAAACTGACTCCCGGCGACGCGCCGGTTCAGCCCGCGCCCCCGATTCGGGTATAATGGGGCGGGAGGGGAACCATGCGCCTGCCGAAAACCACCGTTTTTCTTGTTGTCCTGTTGATCGCGGCCGGGCCGGCGGCAACGGCCCAGCTGCGCAACCACAGCCCATACGACCACGACGGGATCCAGAGGGAGCGGACCGGGTTCATGCTCCACGAGGGGGGGAAGGCCGAGTTCACCTGGACCTCCTACTGGACCCAGATGACGGCCCAGTCCTTCCCCGACCGGGTGGCCATCTTCGTCTGGCACTTCGGGGACGGCACGAAGGCCTACTCGCGCCAGGGGGAACTGATCGGCGACCTGGGAAGGCTCACCGCCTACCTGGTGAGCCAGCAGGCGCCCGAGCTCGAGGACCGCGACCGCCGAAAGATCCAGCCGCTCTCGAAGGCCAACTTCCCGACCCGGGTGGAACTCTGGATCGGGGAGGCGGGGGAAGAAACCGGTTACGTCCCCGATGTGCAGGGGGACCACGCCTGCTTCGGCGCCGCATCGATCGAGGTCGGCCGCTTCTACCATTTCTCGGAATGCCCCTGAGACGGCCGCCGGGGGAGGCGGCTAGCGGGGGTCGATGACGCTCGCCTCGGCGTATTTGCGGCCGAAATCGGGGATGCCGGCCAGCTCGATGTACCGGGTGCGCTCCGCGATCCGCTCCGCCTCCAGCCGCCGACCGCGGGACATCAGGGCGAGCCGGGCGCCCGTCCCCGCCGCGTTCCCCACCTGCCGGTACCGCTCCAGGGGCAGGGGCGGGAGCATCCCGATGGCGACGGCGCTCTCCACGTCGATGAAGGTCCCGAACGCCCCGGCGATGAGGACCCGCCCGATCACCCCCTCCTCGAGCCCCTCCGCTTCGCACAGGGCCCGGATCCCCAGGCGGATGGCGGCTTTGGCCAGCTGCAGTTCCCGGACGTCCTTCTGGGACACGGTGATCGCTTCCTCCCCCGCGCGCTCGACGAGCACGAATTCGCGCGAGCCGTCCAGCCGGCGCACCAGGGGGTGCGACAGCATCCTCCCGCCGGAGTCCAGGATACCGTGGAGCCGGAGCTGGGCCACCACGTCGAGGAGGCCCGAACCGCAGATGCCGATCGGGGGCTGGTTCCCGATGGTCTGAATCTGCAGCCCGGCGGCGGACAACCGCACATGCTCGATCGCCCCCGGGGCCGCGCGCATTCCGTGCCGGATATGGGCCCCTTCGAAAGCGGGGCCCGAGGCGCAGGAGACGCTGGCCATGCGGCCGTGGACATTCAGGCAGATCTCGGTATTGGTGCCGATGTCGATGGCCAGGTTGACCCCCTCCATCTCCGCCAAGCCCGTCGCCAGGAGCATGGAGACGTGGTCCGCGCCGCAGAATCCGGCGATGTTGGGAAGCAGGTGCACCCAGGCCCCGGGCGCGAGCTCGAGCCCCAGGTCGCGGGCCTTGACGTCCAGGGCGGAGCGGAGGGCGGGCACGTAGGGCGATCGCCCCAGCTGCAGCACCGGAAGCCGGAGGAAGAGGTGGTGGATGGCGGTGTTTCCCACGATCACCGCATCGACCACTTCCGACCGGACCGAACCCGTCTCCTCGCAAAGCGATTCCAGGGCCTTGTCGAGCGCCTCGACGAGCAGATCCTGAAGCTTCCCGGCGTTTTCGGGCCCCTTCCCCGCGGCGTAGATGCGCGCGATCACGTCCTCGCCGCAGGCGATCTGCGGGTTCATCAGCCCCCTCGAGCCGAGGGTCTTTCCCGTCTGCATATCCACCAGGTAACAGGCGATCTTGGTGGTCCCGATATCCACCGCCAGGCCCAGCCATCGGGTCGCGGGCGCCCCCAGCGCCACGACTTCATTCCCGCGCAGGGCGGCGGACAGTCTCCACCCCCATTCCCGGATCTTCGGAAAACCCTCCTGGAGGACGCCGAGATCCACGATCCCGGCACGGACCCCGTGCTGCTCCCCGATGGCCCTTTTCAGGTTCTGTTCGTCCGCAGTGGGCTCCTCGAGCGTGGGGGGGGTGAGCCGCACCTCGAGTCCCCGCACGAGCGGCTCCGGTTCGATCTCGACCTCCAGCCCCTCCACCTGGGTGCGCTGGGGGGCCGACAGCGACTCGGGCGGGATATGCACCTTGACGTCCCCCTGCGGCCAGGTGCGGCAGGCCAGGCGGCAGTTCCGTCCCCGCTCCTGCTCCGAGAAGGCCGCCGCCTCTTCCGGCGTCCTCCCGCTGACGGGGCCGGAGATGACCTGCACCCTGCACTGGTGGCAGATGCCCATTCCGCCGCAGATGCTGACGATGTCCACGTTCAGGCGGCGGCCGCATTCCAGCAGGGACTCCCCGTCGGGGCACTTCCCGCGCCGGCCCACGGGCTCGAAATCGATCGTATGCACTGGCGGACCTCCCTGAATCCCTTCCCCCGGAACCCGGCGGGTTGCGGCGGCACAACCTGACAATCAGGCGCCGGCCCCCGATAGCCACCGGCAGAACGCGCCGACCCGGGCGGGAAACCCCGCGGCGTCCCCTCCCTTTTCCATCTCGGCCACGATGGCGCTCCCCACCACGGCTCCGTCGGCGATCTCCCATACCGACCGGACCTGCTCCGGCGCCGAGATCCCGAAACCGACCGCGATCGGCAGCGCCGTGTGCGCCCGGACCCGCTCGACGGTCGGTCTGACGGTGCCGGAAAGCTCCCGCCGCGCTCCCGTGACCCCGGCCCGCGAAACCACGTAGATGAAACCGGTCGAGCACTCGGCGATCCGCCGGACCCGCTCGGGACCGCTGGTCGGGGCGGCCAGGAAGACGCAGTCCAGTTCGTGGCGCCGCATGCACTCCCGGTATTCGTCCCCTTCCTCGGGGGTGATGTCCGTAATCAGGGCGCCGTCGCCCCCCGCGGCGCGCGCCCCGCGCGCCAGCCGCTCCAGCCCGTACTGCAGCACCGGGTTCAGGTAGCTGAAGAGGATGAGGGGGATGTCGCTCACCTTCCGGATCTCCGCGATGGCCCCGAGATAGTCCCCGAGCGCGTACCCGTGCCGCAGCGCGCGCATGCCGGCGCGCTGGATGACGGGCCCGTCCGCCACCGGGTCGGAAAACGGGACCCCCAGCTCCACGATGTGGGATCCCGCCCGCTCCAATTCCGGGACGAGCCGGACGGTCGTCTCCAGGTCCGGGTCCCCCGCCATGATGAAGGGGATGAAGGCCTTTTCCCCCCGCGCGCGCAGCCGGTCGAACATCTTTCCTATGCGGCGGGTCCCCGTCTCTCCCTGATCAGTCATCCGTCCCTCCTTCCCCGCCCCCGGCTTCCAGAATCCGGGCCACCTGGGCGACGTCCTTGTCGCCGCGCCCCGACAGGTTCAGCACCACCAGCGAGTCCCGGCCGAGGCCGGGGGCCATGCGGACCAGTTCCGCCACGGCGTGGGCGCTCTCGAGCGCCGGGATGATCCCCTCCTGCCGGGCGAGGAGCTGGAAGGCTTCCAGGGCCAGTTCGTCCGTGACCGAAGTGTAGGTGACCCGGCCGCTGTCGTGGAGGCACGCGTGTTCCGGGCCGACGCTGGCGTAATCGAGCCCCGCGGACACCGAGTGGGTCGCGGCGATCTGGCCGTTGTCGTCCTGAAGGACATAGCTGTAGGTCCCCTGCAGGACCCCCAGGCGCCCCCCGCCGAAGCGGGCGGCGTGCTCCCCCAGCGCCGTGCCGCGCCCCCCGGCCTCCACCCCGACCATGCGTACCCCGGGGTCGCCGAGAAAATCGTAAAAGAGCCCCATGGCGTTGCTCCCCCCCCCCACGCACGCGATCAGCAGGTCGGGCAGCCGCCCCTCGGCCGCGAGGACCTGGGCGCGGGCCTCGCGCCCGATCACGGACTGGAAATCGCGCACGATCCAGGGGTAGGGGTGGGCGCCCAGCACCGACCCGAGCAGGTAGTGGGTGTCGGCGACATTCGTCACCCAGTCGCGCATCGCCTCGTTGATGGCGTCCTTGAGGGTGCGGGTGCCGCTGTCGACGGGGCGGACCCGGGCCCCCAGGAGCCGCATCCGGAAGACGTTCAGCTCCTGCCGGCGCATGTCCTCCGTCCCCATGTAGATCTCGCACCGCATCCCGAAAAGGGCGGCCACGGTCGCCGTCGCCACGCCGTGCTGCCCCGCGCCGGTTTCCGCGATGAGGCGCCCCTTGCCCATGCGGCGGGCCAGGAGCGCCTGGCCGACGGCGTTGTTGATCTTGTGGGCGCCCGTGTGGGTCAGGTCCTCGCGCTTGAGATAGACGCGCCCCTTCCCCAGGAGGCGTTCGAGGCGCCGCGCCCGGGTGAGCGGGGTGGGGCGCCCGACGTAGGATGCGAGCAGCCCCTCCAGTTCCCGCCGGAAACCGGGATCCCCCGAAGCCTCGCGATAGGCCTCCTCGAGCTCCTCGAGCGGGCCCACCAGGGTTTCGGGCACGAAGCGCCCCCCGTAGGCGCCATAGCGCCCCCTCCGGTCAGGGCCGGTGATCGGACTGTCTGACATCTCTCACCTCTCTCATGAATTGCGCGAGGGCGCGGGCGTCCTTCACGCCGGGGGCCGCTTCCACCCCGCTGCAGACATCGACGGCGTAGGGCCGGGCGACTCGGATGGCTTCGGAAACGTTTTCGGCCCGGAGCCCCCCCGCCAGGATGACGGGCCGCACGCGCGAGACGGCGCGGGCCAGAGTCCAGTCGAACGTCTTCCCGGTGCCGCCGTAGAGGGCCTCGTCCCGGGCGTCGAGCAGGAAAGCCCCGACCGGGTATGCCTCCAGGTCCCCGGGAACCCCCTCCCCGCCGATGCGCAGCGCCTTGACCAGCGGCCACCGGGCCAGCGCGCGGCACGTTTCGGGGGTCTCGTCCCCGTGCAGCTGCAGGACCCCCACGCCGGAGGCTTCCGCCGCGAGCGCCACTTCCTCGGCCGGGAGATTGACGAAAACCCCCACGGTCACCGCGAAGGGGGGGAGGCGCCGGATGATGGCCGCCGCCGCGCCGGGCCGGATGAACCGGGGGCTCGCGGGGTGGAAATTGAAGCCGAGGGCGTCCGCCCCCAGCTCGAGCGCCGTCACCGCGTCCCCGCGGCTCGTGATCCCGCACACCTTCACTTTCGTCATGGCCCCTCCCCCGCCTCTACCCGAGCAGTTGCCGGAGCGCCGCCCCGGGGGACGGGGAGCGCATCAGGCTCTCCCCCACCAGGAAACCGCGGTACCCGGCGTCCCGGAGCCGGCGGATGTCTTCGCCGGTGCGGATGCCGCTCTCCGAAACGGCCGTGACCCCCTTCGGCAGGAGCCGGGCCAGGCGCAGCGAGACGTCGAGCGACACCTCGAGGGTCGCGAGGTTCCGGTTGTTGACGCCGACCAGGGTGGCCCCGCTCGCGAGCGCCTTTTCGAGCTCCGGTTCGTCGTGCACCTCCACCAGCGCCTCCATCCCGTGAGTCTCCGCCGCTCGGCGGAGACCCTCGAGGGCGGGAGCGTCGAGCAGGGCGGCGATGAGGAGGACCGCGTCCGCCCCCGCGTGCCGCGCCTCCAGGACCTGGTAGGGGTCGACGATGAAGTCCTTGCGCAGCAGCGGCAGGTTCGAACGCCACCGCACGCGGGCCAAGGTCTCCAGCCCGCCGAGGAAATGATGCACCTCGGTAAGGACCGAGAGCGCGGCCGCACCCGCGGCGGCGTACTCCCCGGCCACCGCGAGCGGGTCGAAATCCTCCCGGATCACCCCCGCCGACGGGGACGCCTTCTTGATTTCGGCGATGACGGCGGGAGGGTGCGCCAGGAGGGCTCTGCGGAAGGGGCGGATGTCCGGGGCCCGGTCGAGGACCTCCTCGAGCGAGCGGGCCGGGAGCTTCGCCTTCGACCCTGCCAGTTCACGCGCCTTGGCGCGCATGATCTTTTCGAGGATGGTTCCCCGGAGGGATTCCGGCAGCACGTACTCGGTCGGGACTTCGGGCATCATCCCCCCTTTCAAGGGTTCACGAAATTGGCCAGCAGCCGCATGCCGGCGTCGGTCAGGATCGACTCGGGGTGAAACTGCACCCCTTCCACCCGGAGCGAGCGGTGGCGCAGCCCCATGATCACGCCGTCGGCCGTGCGGGCGGAAACCTCCAGGCAGTCGGGCAGCCCGTCGGGGGACACCACCAGCGAGTGGTAGCGCGTCGCCCGGAAGGGGTTGTCCAGGTCCCGGTACAGGGTACGGCCGTCGTGGTGGATCTGGCTCGTCTTGCCGTGCATGATCTCGGGCGCCCGCACCACCCGGCCGCCGAAGGCGGCCCCGATCGCCTGGTGCCCGAGGCACACCCCCAGGATCGGGATGGTTCCGGCGAAGCGCCGGACCGTTTCGATGATGACGCCCGAGTTCTCCGGGCGCCCCGGACCCGGGGAGATGAGGATGAAGGCGGGGGCCAGCGCCTCGATGTCCCCGACGGAGACGGCGTCGTTGCGGACGACGCGGAGCCGCTGCCCCAGCTCGCCGAGGTACTGCACGAGGTTGAAGGTGAAGGAGTCGTAGTTGTCGATGACCAGGATCATGGCCGCCCTCCCTGTCCGCCGCCGCCGATGGCGCCCCTGAAGCCCTCGTGGGCGAATTTCACCGCGCGGACGAGGGCCCTGGCCTTGTTGATCGATTCCTCCCGCTCCCGCACCGGGTCGGAATCGGCCACGATCCCTCCGCCGGCCTGGATATAGGCCGTCCCGTCCTTGATGAGGAGCGTCCGCAGGGCGATGCAGGTGTCCAGGTTCCCGGAAAAATCGACATAACCGACGGCCCCGCCGTAGATCCCCCTGCGGCACGGCTCCATCGATTCGATGATCTCCATGGCCCGCACCTTGGGAGCGCCCGAGACGGTCCCCGCCGGGAGGCACGACTCCAGGGCGTCGAAGCAGTCCAGCCCCGGGCGGAGGGTCCCCTCGACGCCGCTGACCAGGTGCATGACGTGGCTGTATTTTTCGATCCGCATCAGGTCGGTGACCCTGACCGAGCCGTACTCGCACACCCGCCCCAGGTCGTTCCGCCCGAGGTCCACCAGCATGATGTGCTCGGCCCGCTCCTTGGCGTCCGCCTCGAGTTCGCGCGCCAGGCGTTCGTCCTCCCCCGGGGTCGCCCCCCTGGGGCGGGTGCCTGCGATGGGGCCGTATTCCACCCTGCGGCCGCTCACCTTCACCAGCATCTCGGGGGAGGCCCCGACGACGACGAGGTCGTCCATCCTGAGGAAGAACATGTAGGGGGAGGGGTTGATGAAACGGAGGGCGCGGTAGATGTCGAACGGATCGCACGTCACGGGCATGGTGAAGCGCTGCGACAGCACCACCTGGAAGATATCGCCCGCCCGGATATGCTCCCGGGCCTTTTCGACGTTGCGGCAGTATTCCTCCGCGCCGACGTTCGACACCGGCTCGGGGATCTCCTCGTGCACGGGCGGGGACGGCAGGGAGATGGGGACGGAGAGGCGCTTTTCGACCTGTTCGATCCGCAGGACCGCGTCCCGGTATTTGGGCTCCAGGTCCGCCCCGCCCCGGTCGTCGACGATGTTGGCGATGATGTGGATCCTGTGCCGCAGATGGTCGAAGGCCAGGATGGTGGAAAAATACATCACCCCGTAATCGTCCACGCCCAGGTCATCCGCCGCCAGTTCGGGGAGCCGTTCGAATCGGCGGACCAGGTCGTAGGCGAAATACCCGACCCCTCCCCCCAAAAACGGGGGAAGGTCGCCGACGGCGACGGGACGGAAGCCCCGGCCGATCTCCCGCAGCTTTTCGAGCCCCCGGCCCGGCTCCCGGACGACCTCCCCCCGGCGCTCGACCGAAACCTCCCCCTCCCGGGCGCGGACGGTGATGAAGGGGTCCCACCCGATGAACGAATAGCGGGCCAGGCGCTCCCCCCCCTCGACGCTCTCCAGGAGGAACACCCTGCTCCGGCCGTGGGCCACCCGCAAATAGGCCGCGGCCGGGGTGAGGAGATCCCCCATGATGTCCTTCGACACCGGGATCACGTTCCCCTGCCGCGCGAGCTCTTTCACCTCTTCCAGTGACGGCTGAATCATGTCGGACCCTCAAAACGGGTACGCAAAAAAAAACCGTGAACGTCCTGAGTCGCTCACGGCTTCCTCACCCCTTGGTACGGCAACGGTCAGGGGACTGGGGACCAACCGACCCAGGCGGACTTGGGCCGGCCCCGCCAACACCACAAACTGACCGGATTGGTAAATGTCCCTTTCATTGCCTCTCTAACCCGAATATGCGCCATTAGTACCACAGATCGCGGGCGGCGCGCAACAGGAGAAATCGGCAGGTCCCGCCTCCCGCCCGGACAGGTGTGTCATAATTGCCACGATGGGGGTGGCCCGGCAGGGGAGGCGGCCGGCCCGGGTTTACATAAAATTATTATCTTCAATGCATTACATAAACTCCAGCCATCCCGCAACGACTGGAATGGATCTTGCTGGCAGAGCTTCCGCCCGACCACGGGCGATCGATGGGGGATGGGGCATGTTCAGGTATCAGCGAACCTTGAAGGAAAAAGTCGAGTTCGAGGGAGTGGGGCTCCACACCGGGTACCCGGTCCGCCTCGCGATCCTGCCCGCCCCGCCCGACTCGGGCATCCGCTTCCGCCGCACCGACCTCCGGAACTTCGAAATCGAAGCCCGGCGCGCCTACGTGGCGAAGGTCAGTTACGCCACGACCCTCATGAAGAAGGGGGTGATGATTGCGACCGTGGAGCACGTCCTCGCCACCCTCTACGGCCTCGGCATCGACAACGCGCGCCTGGACCTCGATTCCATGGAAGTCCCCATCCTCGACGGATCGTGCGCCCCTTTCACCGACGGCCTCCTCGCCGCCGGCATCGTCGAGCAAGGGGAACCGCGCCGGTACATCGTGATCGAGCGCCCGATCGAGGTACGCCAGGGGGACAAGGTGGCGGGCGTCTACCCCGGGCGCGTCCCGCGGGCGAGCTACGCCATCGACTTCGACCATCCCGCGATAGGGCAGCAGCGGATCGAGCTGGAGCTGACGCCCGAAGCCTTTCGCCGGGAGCTTTCCCGCGCCCGGACCTTCGGCTTCGTCTCCGACATCGAGTACCTGAAGGGCCTCGGCCTGATCCGCGGCGGCTCGCTCGAAAACGCCGTGGTCCTCGATTCCGAGGGGGTCCTCAACACCGGGCTGCGCTACCCGGACGAATTCGTCCGCCACAAGCTGATGGACCTGCTCGGGGATATTTCCCTTTGCGGGCTTCCCATCATCGGCCGCCTGGAGGCCGACCGCGCCGGTCACGCCATCCACACCGACCTGGCCGCCCTCATCTCGAAAAGGCACGACTGCTGCCGGGTCCTCACCGCGAACGAGGTCGAGCCCGTCCTGGCGGACGCGGGCTAGGGATTTCGCCGCCTCAACACGGCCCGGACCGGGGAGCCGTCCGACCCCGCGATCTTCAGGGGAAGACAGATCAGTTCGTAATCCCCCGGAGGGACCCCCCCCAGGCAGAGGTTCTCGAGAATGGCGACCCCGCCCCCCAGGAGGATCCGGTGGACGGGAAGGTCCGCGCTGTCGGGCGCGTCCACGCCCGGGGCGTCGGTCCCGACCAGGCGCAATCCCCTTCCCGCGAGAAACCGCGCGGCGTCGTCGTGGAGGAATCCATGGCCGCCGGGGGGGTCTCCCGGGCCCTGGGCCGCCCATCGGAAAAGCGCCCTCTCCACCCCCTCCCAGTCGAGGGCCTCGAGGTCGGCCGCCCGGACCCCCCCCGCGGAGTCGATCCCGAAAACCCGCGCGGGCCCTATGAAGGTCCCGACCGGCAGCCGGGCGACGTCGCTCCCGGCGTCATCGACGTGAAGGGGGGCGTCGAGGTGGGTCCCGGCATGCACCCCCAGATGAAGGGCGGACACGTTCGCCGGCGCCCCGTCCCGAATGCGCGCCACCCAGTCTCTCCGGAACTCCGGGTCCCCGGGCCAGACTTCCATCCCTTCCTCGAGGGTCCGGGAGATGTCGTAGAACTCGGGCATGGCCGCTCCCAGGGAAGCCCTACTTGGGCGGCTCCGGCCGGGAAAAGACCTCCTCCAGGAGATCGTTGTTGTAGGTGATCCTGGTGATGAACTGCTGGAAAGCGCGCCTCGACCCGGTGTACCCGTCGATCCGCAGCGGGGTGTTCACCCCCTGGATCACGTGCCACTGGCTGTACTCGCTCGTGAGGCGTTCCCGCACCCCGCGGCCGTCCCGCCGATGGGCTTCGAGCTTCACCGGCAGCCTGGAAACCCGGTCGAAATAGATGACAGTCTCGTCGTTTTCCGGGTCGATCATCTTCACCATTTCCAGGCGCGCATCCTTCCCCTCACCCGCCCCCAGGTAAAACAGCTTGTTCCCGGGGTCGCGGTAGCGGAAACGGAAGATGTTGTCCAGGCTGTGGTTGGCCGCCGCCCGGAATTCCTGCATTTCCTCGGCCGTGGCCGCGCGCGTCTCCTTCTGCCCCTCGAGGATCCACCCTTCGCCCTTTTCCAGGTTGAAGACGGTGACTTCGAGCTCCTTCTTCCGGTTCCCCAGCTCGAACCGGCTCTTGTCCGGGAGCCTGGTGTAGTCGGTAAACCGTATCAGTCCCGAGGAGTTCCCGTAGCGGTCGAACTGGAAATAGCGCCCCTCGGAAACCATGTCTTTCACCCCCAGGTAGGCGTCCCCCCCCATGGCGGCGATGGCGCCCTCGAAGAGGCGCCGGACCGTCTCTTCGTCCCCCCGGGAGGCGGGGGGACAAAGGACCGCGGACAGCATCAGGACCGCCCCCCATCCCACGGACCTTCTCGGATATCTCTTCATCGTCTGGCCTCCCGTCATTCCAGAATAGCAGAATTCGCGCCCGGTCGGCGACTTAGCCCCCGGCGGGCCGCGGGCGGATGCTATAATGTCCCCCTTCATAATAGGAAAGGACCAGACGAATGGACAAGAAAGAACTGGAACAAACCCTCGTGCTTCTCAAGCCCGACGCCCTTAAAAACTCGTTGACGGGATACCTGCTCTCGCAGCTGTCCGAATTCCACTCCGGCCTCCATTTCGCGGGGGCCAGGATCGTGGCCGTCAGCCGGATCCTGGCCGAGGAGCATTACGCCGAGCACCGCGGGAAGGCGTTTTACGAATCGCTCCTGGACTACATCACCGGGAGCCTCCACTGGGAGAATGAGCCCTGGAAGCGGCGCGTGGTCGCCATCGTCTACCAGGGCCCCGACGCCATCCGCAAGATCCGCGATATCGCCGGCCCAACCAATCCCCATGCCGCCAGGGAGGACAAGCCGGGATGCATCCGCGCCCTGGGGACCCTTGTCCCGATCAAGGACGCCTCGGGGCGCGTGATCAGCGACCGGATGGACAACCTGATCCACGCCTCGGCCAATCCCGCGGACGCCGAACGGGAAATCAAGCTCTGGTTCACCCCCGGGGACATCCCCCCCATGATGCACGCCTACGAGACCGAAATCTGCGACACCTGGTACGGCTACGCCGACGGCCGGCTGCTCACGCAACCGGAGCCGGGCGCCATCTGCCTGTTCGCCCCCGGGGACGTCGCGTGGAAATCGGACCTGGAAACCCTCCGGCGGCTTGCCGGGGGACTCGAAACGGCCGAATCCCTCAACTACGTCGCGGCCAAGTACCTTATCAACGACACCCGCATCCGGTAGGGTCCGCGGGCCGGGCGCGCCGCGTCCCGGCCCCGGCCTGAATGTCGTTGACTCCGGGTAACATTCGGTTAAAATTTGGTATTGTCCGTCATCCTTCCGAGGGAGGCCTGTTTCGCCATGACTCGAGAAATGTTCACCACCAAAGAGGTTGCAGAGTATCTCAGCATCAATGAGAAACAGGTTTACCGCCTGATCAAGGAAAAGAAGATCCCCGCCACGCGGATCACGGGCAAATGGCTTTTCCCCAAGAACCTGATCGAGGAATGGGTGGTCGCGAGCGCCCGGGAAAGCGTCACCCCCTCCCCCCACCAGGACCCCGGACACCAGGTCGTTATCGCGGGGAGCAACGACCTGGCCCTGGAACTGCTGGTCAAGAACGCCAACCTGCAGAACCCGGACTACACGATTTCCATCTCCAACGTGGGGAGTCTGGCGGGACTGATCGCTCTCGAGCACGGAACCTGCCACGTGGCCGCCACCCACCTGCTGGACCAGGAGACGGGGGAGTACAACAGCTCGTTCATTAAAAAGCACTTCCCGGAAATGAAGGTGGTCCTGCTCAACGTGGCGCACCGGGAGCAGGGGTTGATCGTCAAAAAGGGGAACCCCCTGACCATCAAGAATCTCAAGCACCTGGCGGCCAAGAAGGTGAAGTTCATCAACCGGCAGGAAGGGAGCGGGACCCGCGTGCTCCTCGATTACGGGCTCAGGGACCTGGGCATCGACTCCGAGTCGATCGAAGGCTACGGCCGCACGGCCTACACCCACATGGAGGTGGCCCTCGAGGTTTTCAGCGGCGGCGCCGACGTCGGCATCGGCATTATGGCCGCCGCCCGGATGCTGGGGCTCGATTTCGTGCCCCTGGCCAGGGAGCGGTTCGACCTGGCGATCCCGACCGCCAGTTTTTCCACCGACGCCGTCCAGGCGCTCTGCACCGTCCTCCGCTCCGACGATTTCAAGTCCAATATCGTCGAAATGGGGGGGTACGAGGTCCGCGACACCGGGAAGGTGGTCTACGAAAGGGACTGACCGGTCCGGGCGGGACCGTCATTCGGGTTTTCTCATGCGCACCATCATCCTCAGAACGATCCTGATATGCCTTCTCCCCCTGCTGCGGGCCGCGGGCGCGGGCGCCGCGGACACGCCGAGGCTGCGCTTCGCCACGACCACCTCGGTGCAGGATTCGGGCCTGCTTCCCTACCTCCTCCCGCGGTTCGAGGAGCGGTGCCGCTGCAGGGTCCACGTCATCGCGGTCGGAACCGGTCAGGCGCTCAGGCTCGCGTCCAGCGGCGATGTCGACCTGGTCCTGGTCCATGCCCCGGAGGCGGAGCTCGAATTCGTGAAACAGGGTCATGGCGTCAACCGGAAGACGCTGATGGTCAACGATTTCGTCATTCTCGGCCCCCCGGCCGACCCCGCCCGCATCCGGGGAGTGAAGAGCGCTTCCGAGGCGCTGGCCGCCATCGCGCGGCGGGGGGCCGCCTTCATCTCCAGGGGGGACGATTCCGGCACCCACCGCAAGGAGCTGGCGCTCTGGAAGAAGACGGGCATCACCCCTTCGGGCCCCTGGTACCTCGAAATCGGCCAGGGGATGGGGGCCGCGCTGACGATGGCGGGCGAAAAGGGGTCCTACACGATTTCCGACCGGGCCACCTGGCTCGGTCGGCGCGGCCGGCTGAAGCTCGAGGTCCTGTCCGAGGGGGATCCGGACCTCCTCAACCATTATTCGGTCATCCAGGTCAACCCCGCACGCTTCCCCACCGTCAACGCCCCCCTGGCGCTGGAGCTCGTCGACTGGCTTTGCTCCCCCGAAGGGCAGAAGCTGATCGGGGATTTCCGCGCGGGCGGGCACGCGCTCTTCCGTCCGGTCTGCGGGCCGGGAAAGTGACCGCTTGAACGACCTGGCCCAGGCATCGAAGGAGGCGCTGCGCCTCATCTTCACGG
Organism: Acidobacteriota bacterium; assembly: GCA_012729555.1. Classification (NCBI taxonomy): domain Bacteria; kingdom Pseudomonadati; phylum Acidobacteriota; species Acidobacteriota bacterium. The sequence goes on along the minus strand of JAAYCX010000081.1, from coordinate 79,671 downwards.
CGGACGCCGAGGTGACCACCATCGTGGCCGCCTCGCTCCGCTTCTCGCTCGCCAGTACCCTGATCGCCTCCCTCGTCGGGGTCCCCCTCGGGGTGGCGCTGGCCAACTCCCGGTTCCGCTTCAAGCGCTTCGTGGAGGACCTGCTCAACACCCTGCTCGCCGTCCCCACGGTGGTGGTCGGCCTCTTCGTTTACACCCTGGTCTTCAACCAGGGCCCGCTGGGGCGGCTCGGGCTCCTGTTCACCCCCGCCGCCATCATCCTGGGCCAGACGGTGCTGATCCTCCCCCTGATAGCCTCCCTCTCCTCGAGCGCCGTATCGGGGGTCAACCCCGTGGTCCGGGAAACCGCCTTCACCCTGGGAGCCGGCAGGATGCGCACCCTCGTCACGGTCGCGGAGGAGGCGCGCCCCGCCCTGCTCGTGGCCTGCATCACCGCCTTCGGGAGGGTGATCGGGGAGGTCGGGATCTCCATCATCCTCGGGGGGAACATCCTCGGGTACACCCGCACCATCACCACCGCCATCTCGCTCGAGACCAGCAGGGGCGAGTTCGCGCTGGGGCTGGCCCTGGGGATGGTCCTGCTGGTCGTTGCCTTCGGCGTCAACATCGGCGCCCGGCTGCTGCGGAGGAAAACGGCATGAACGGCCGGGCCGCCTACACCATCCGCGACCTGCGCCACGCGTACGGCGACCGGACCATCCTGGACATCCCCGCCCTGGAGATCCCCGCGGGGGGGATCTCGACCTTCATGGGCCCCAACGGCTGCGGCAAGACCACCCTCCTCTCGATCCTGGCCCTGCTCCGTACCCCCACGGCGGGGAGCGTGCGCCTCGGCGGGGTGGAAACGGTCCGCAACCGGGACCGGGAGCTGCGCCGACGGGTCACCCTGGTCCACCAGAAACCGGTCCTCTTTTCCGCCACGGTCCGGAAAAACATCGCCTACGGCCTCCGGGTGCGGGGGCTCCCGCACCGGGAGATCCGGGACCGCACGGAGGAGATCGCGCGCGCCCTGGGCCTTGCGCCGGTCCTGGACAAGCACTCGCACCTCCTCTCCGGGGGGGAGGCGCAGCGGGTGGCGCTGGCGCGCGCCCTGGTCGTCGAGACCCCGATCGTGCTCCTGGACGAACCCACCAATTCGCTCGACGACGCTTCCCGGCCGATTCTGGCGCAACTGTTACATCACGCCGTCGGGAGGCGTAATATCACCGTGATCATGGCAACCCACGATCCCGACATCGTGAGCGCCCTCTCGAGCCGGGTTTTCCGCCTCGAGGGGGGGAGGATTGCCCCGTCCTGCGGTTAGGAATGGCCGCTGAAGCCCCCGCAGGCGGATTCCGGTTGATGTTTTGAGCCCGATCGTTTATATGGAGCAGCACACAAGGAGGATGGCATGAAAAGACTGGCATTGGTTGCAGCTTTGTTTCTGGTGGCCGGACTGGCGTTCGGAGCGGACGTGGACGGGAAATGGACCACGGAACTCCCGGGCATGGACGGCGCCCCGATGAAGATCGGCTACACCTTCAAGGCGGACGGGACGACCCTGACCGGCTCCACGACGGGGCCGGACGGCACGCAGACCCCTATCAAGGACGGCAAGATCGAGGGCAACAACATCTCGTTTGCGGTGGTCCTCGATTTCGGCGGCCAGGAAATGAAGATGGATTACAAGGGCGTGGTTTCTCCCGGAGAAATCAAGCTCACCATGGACATGATGGGACAGCCGATGGAAATGGTCCTGAAAAAGGCCGAGTAACCGCGCTCTACCCGAAAGAACAGAGGACGGGAGGGTTCCGGCCGCGGCCGGGGCCCTCCCGTTTTTGTTTGCCCCCGCACGGGGAGCGCCGGGCACGGGCCAAGTATGGCTTGACGCTCCCGTCGGGGGCGCGGGATAATGCCGCCCTCATGGCTACCGAGAAGGCGTCCTACGAAAGCATCGTCGAATCCCGGTTCCCGGGCCTGGTCGCGCGGGTCCGGGGCCTCATCGAGGATTCGGAAAGGGAGTACGAGGGGGACGCCCGGCGCGGGGAAAGCCACCTCTGGGAGCATACGAGGCACGTGGCTTCCCTCGCCTGCCGCCTGGCCGTCCTGGAGGGGATGGACCCGCTGATCCCCTCCGTCGCCGCCCTGTTTCATGACGCGGGCAAATTCGCGGGGGGGAGATACCACGAGGGGGAGACGGCCGAGGAGGAGGAATCGGCGCGGATCGCCGAACGGCTCCTGGGCGACGCCGCCATGAAACCCGCCGATATCCGCAGGGTGCTGTCGGGGCTCGGGGCCCTCTACAACGAGAGGGCCGGGGCGAACCGGGTCGCAGCCGTGATCCACGACGCCGATTTCCTCTCCAAGTTCGGGGCCCTGGGGGTGGCGGCCTTCTTCACCAAATCGGCGCTGCGCGGCCGTTCGCTGCGCTCCTCGGTCCTCGGCTATCTCAGCAAGGAACTGACCTATGCCGCCTGCCTCCCCTCGAACATGCGCACGGGCGCCGGGCGCAGACTGGCTGAAAAAAAAGCGGGCGATTCGCTTAGATTCTTCCGCAATCTACTGGCAGAATTGAAAGATGCGGGGATAGCGGATCTCCGCATCCGGCGGCTGGAGGTCCCCTCCCCGCGCGGGGGGAGGGCGCTCGGGATCCGGCTGGCGGCGGCCGCCGCCTGCCCCGCCTGCGGCGGCCGCTGGCGCATGGAGTGGGGGACCGAGAAGGGGATCAAATGCACCAGTCTCCAGGTGGACTGGGAGTGCACCCGGTGCGGCGAGCGGCTGGAGACCTCCTTCTGCCTTCCTGAAATCGCCTGACGAGGGCGCGCGTCCCGCCCCTTTTCCCGGGCCGCTCGTCCCTCTTTGTTCTCAAGGGGTTGTCTTGACCGAATTTTTTCATGTGATCACCGCGGACCGGTTCCTGGAGCTCCTCGGCCGCTTTCCGAGGCTTGCCGGAGAGACGATCCCCCTCGACGAAGCCCTGGGCCGGGTCCTGTCCCGGGATCTCGCCTGCCCGGAGGACCTGCCGGAGGGGGCCCGGTCCACCGTCGACGGCTACGCCGTGCGCGCCCGGGAAACATTCGGGGCCTCCGATTCGCTCCCGGCGCTGCTCTCGCTGGCCCCCCCCGTCGTCATGGGGGAACTCCCCCGCTTCCGCCTCGGCGCGGGGGAGGCGGCCCCCATCCCGACCGGGGGATTTCTCCCGCCGGGGGCCGATGCCGTGGTCATGGTGGAATACACCAACGCGGCCGAGGCCGCCAGCGTCGAAATCACCCGGCCGGTCACGGAGAGGACCAACGTGCTGGAAAAGGGGGAGGACGCGCGCGCCGGGGAAACCCTCCTCGAAGCGGGCAAGGGGCTGCGCCCCCAGGAACTGGGCTTTCTGGCCGCCCTGGGCATCACCGAAGTCCCGGTCTACCGGCGCCCCCGGGTGGGAGTGATCTCCTCCGGGGACGAAATCGTCCCCATGGAGCGGAAACCGCGGCCGGGACAGGTCCGCGACGCCAACAGCCACGCGATCTCCGCATTGGTCCGGGACTCGGGCGGCCTCCCCGCCGTTTTTGACATCGTGCCGGACGAAGCCCCGCGGCTCGACCGGACGCTCGGGGAGGCCCTCGCCGGGGCCGATGTCGTCGTCCTGTCGGGGGGGAGTTCGGTCGGGGCGCGCGACCTGATGCTGGAGACCGTATCCCGGCTCCCGGAGGCCGAGATTCTGGCCCACGGCATCGCCATCCGGCCCGGGAAACCCACCCTGCTCGCCCTGCAAAAGGGGAAAGCCATCGTCGGCCTGCCGGGGCACCCCGTCTCCGCCCTGGTGATCGCCCAGGTCTTTCTGGCCCCCTTTCTGCGCTACCTCCAGGGCTCCCCGCTGGTAAAGGGGCCCGCGGGGCACCGGCTGCAGGCGGAACTTTCCACCGGCGTGCACTCCACCATCGGGCTGGAGGAATATGTCCGCGTGCGGCTCGAACGCCGCGACGGGGGAACGGCCGTCGCTCACCCGGTTTTCGGGAAATCGGGCATGCTCTCCACGATGGTCAGGGCGGACGGCATCCTCCAGATCCCGATGACGGCCGAAGGGATCCCCAGGGGGGCCCTGGTCGAGGTCACCCAGTATTAACCCTATCAAGGGCCGGACATGACATCCAGAAGACACACCTATCGCAACCTGAAACCGCTCGACGAGGCGCGGGAGATTTTCCTGTCGCGCTTCCGGGACCTCGGGATGGAACCGGAAAGCATCCCGGTGCGCCGCGCCCTCGGCCGGATGAGCGTGCACGCCGTCAAGGCCGCCCGGTCCGTCCCCGCCTACCACGCGGCGGCGGTGGACGGCGTGGCCGTCCGGGCCTCCTCGACCTTCTCCGCCTTTCCGGAGACCCCCGTCCTGCTCACGGCGGGAACCGACTCGATCCCCGTCAACACCGGCCACCCCCTCCCCGAAGGGACCGACGCCGTGGTCATGATCGAGAAGGCGGAACGGACCGGCGCCGGGTGGGAAATCCGGGAAGCGGTCTATCCCTGGCAGCACGTGCGCAAGATGGGGGAGGACATCGTCAAGGGGGAGATCATCCTCCCGGCCCATCACCGGGTCCGCGCCTTCGACCAGGGGGCGCTGATGGCGGCGGGAGTCCTGGAAATCGCCGTCTCCCGCAGGCCGCGGGTCCTCATCATCCCCACCGGGAGCGAGGTCGTCCCCCCGGAAGAGGTCACCGACCCGATCAGGCCGGGGCTGATCCTCGAGGTCAACGGGCAGGTGCTCCAGTCGATGGCCGAAGAGTGCGGGGCCGAATGCACCCTGGCGCGCCCGGTCCCGGACAAGCCGGAAAAGATCCGGGCCTCGGTCCTCTCGGGGATCGACGAAGGGTACGACGTCCTCCTCATCATCGCCGGCTCCTCCGCCGGCTCGGAGGACCACACCCCCGCGGTCCTTCGCGAGGCGGGCGAACTCCTGGTCCACGGGGTGACCGTCATGCCCGGCAAGCCGACCCTGCTCGCCGCGGTGGGGAACCGGCCGGTGGTCGGTATTCCGGGATACCCCGTATCGGCCGCCGTCTCCTTCCGGGAGTTCGTCAGCCCGCTCCTGTGGCGGATCCAGGGGCTCGAGCCGCCGGAAAGGAGGGAGGTGGAGGTTGCGATCGGGCGGAAGCTCCCCTCCAGTCCGGGCCTGGAGGAGCACGTGCGCGTCATCCTGGGCAGGATCGGCGAACGGGTCGTGGCCATACCCCTCACCGGCGGGGCCGGCATGCTGACGTCCCTGGTGCGGGCCGACGGCATCCTGCGGATCCCTCCCGAAACCAGCGGCTACTCCGAGGGGGAGAAGGCGCGGGTCGAACTCCTCTCCTCCCCCGGGGAGCTGGAAAACCGGCTCCTGACCCTGGGGTCCCACGACCTGACGATCGACCTGCTCGCCAGCGCCCTCAAGGAACGCTCCGAAGGCAGGATCACCGTCTCCTCCAGCAATGTGGGGAGCATGGGGGGACTCGCGGCCGTGGACAAGGGGATCGCCCATTTCGCCGGCTCCCACCTCCTGGACACGGAAACGGGGGACTACAACCGCTCCTATCTCGGCCGCTTCATCAAGAGCACCCCGGTCACGCTCGTCACCCTGGTCCACCGCTGGCAGGGGCTGATGCTGCCGAAGGGGAACCCGAAGGGGATCCGGGGGACGGCCGACCTGACGCGGGAGGATATCCGCATCATCAACCGCCAGGCGGGCTCCGGCACCCGCATCCTGCTCGACTACGAACTCGGCAGGGGGGGGATCGACCCGGCCGCGGTCCGGGGGTACGCCGACGAGGAATACACGCACATGAGCGTCGCCATGGCGGTCACCTCGGGGAGGGCGGACGCGGGGATGGGTATCCTGGCCGCGGCGCGGGCGCTCGACCTCGATTTCATCCCCGTGACCAGGGAGCGCTACGACCTGGTGATCCCCACGCCGCTTCTGGAAGACGCGCGCATCGCTCTCATGCTTGACATCATCCGCTCCCCGGAGTTCCAGCGGCAGGTCCTGGCCCTCGGGGGGTACGAGGTTGAGGAAACCGGCAGGATCCAGGCCCTGTAGGCCTGGACCTTCCGGGCGGGGGATTCATGGCTGAAAGAAAACGAAAAAAAACCGGGAGCCGGGCCCGATCCTTCCGGAGGGCCCTCGTCAAGGTCCTCATCGGGCTGGGGCTGGTCCTGGCGATCGCCCTGGGCGCGTTCCTGATCCGCTACTACTACATCTTCGACGGGACGATCGAGCAGAAACTGGGGAACCGCCGGACCATCGCGGCCACCCGCATCTACTCGGCCCCGACCCTCCTCCGCCCGGGCAAATCGCTCTCCCTGCCGGAACTCCGGGCGCGCCTCCGGCGCCTGGGATACGAGGAGGGGAACGCGGCCCCGGGAATGGCCGGGTTCCGGGTCACGGGCCCGGAGCGGCTCCTGGTCCGCAACGACGCCTCCAGCCCCGTCGACCCGGGGCGCGCGGCCGAGATCCGCACCCGCGGCCCCCGGATCGAGTCGGTGCTCCACCCCGACAGCCTGACCCCCCTGGAAAGCTTCGGGCTCAGGCCGGAACTGCTCAGCAACGTCATCGATGAAAGGCGCGAAAAGCGCCGGGAAGTGGCGTATGACGAGATCCCGCAGGTCCTCGTCGACGCGGTGCTCGCTTCCGAGGACCGCCGCTTTTTCAGCCACGGCGGCATCGACCCGATCCGGATCCTGAAGGCGCTGATCGTCGACATCCGGGCGGGCGAGGCGGCCCAGGGGGCCAGCACCCTGACCCAGCAATTCGTCAAAAACTACTTCCTGACCCCGGAGCGGACCCTGCGGCGCAAGTTCGCCGACGCCTACATGTCGGTGCTGCTCGAGCGGAGGCTCACCAAGCGCCAGATCTTCGAGCTCTACAGCAACGAAGTCTACCTGGGGCAGGTCGGCACCTTCAGCATCGTCGGGTTCGGGGAGGCGGCGAACGCCTTTTTCCACAAAAATATCAGGGAGCTGTCGCTGGAGGAGGCCGCCACCCTGGCCGGCATCATCTCGGCCCCCAACCGCTACGGGCCGCTGCGCTACCCCCAGCGGGCGCTCGAGCGCCGGAACCTGGTCCTGGACCTCATGGCCGGTTACGGGATGATTTCCCCGGGCCAGCGGGACGAGGCGAAGGCCCGTCCGGTCGTGGTCCAGCCGACGACGCTCCTCGACTACTCCGGCGCCCCCTATTTCGTCGATTACGTCCAGGAGCGGCTGCTCGGGCGGTACGGCGCCGACGCGCTGGCGCACTCGAAATTCCGGGTCTACACCACCCTCGACACCGACCTGCAGCGGGCGGCCTTCGAGGCGGTCGAGGGGGAAATGGGGGCGCTCGACGAGATCCTGGCCAAACGCGCGGAACCGGTGCCCCCGGGCACGGTCCAGGCCAGCCTGATCGCGGTGGACCCGAAAAACGGGCACGTCCTGGCGATGATCGGGGGGAGGGACTACGGGGCCAGCCAGTTCAACCGGATCACCGAGTCGAAGCGGCAGCCGGGCAGCATCTTCAAGCCCCTCGTCTACGCCGCCGCGCTGGAGACGGCCTACTCGAAGGCGGACCCGCTCACGGCGGCCACCCTGCTGCTCGACCGGCCGACGCGGTTCCAGTACGAGGACACTTCCTACGAGCCGCACAACTACAACCAGGAGTATCTCGGGCAGGTGTCGATGCGCCAGGCGCTCACCCGGTCGCTCAACATCCCCACGATGAAGCTGGCGGAGACCGTCGGCTTCGGCAGGGTCAGGGAACTGGCGCTCCGGCTGGGGCTCAACGAGGAGATCCAGCCCTTCCCCTCCATCGCCCTCGGGAGCTTCGAGATCACGCCGCTGGAAATGGTCCGGGCGTACACGGCCTTCGCGGCCGGCGGCCTCCTTTCCCCGCTGACCCCCATCACCGCCGTCACCGGCGAAGACGGCGCCCCCGGCCCCGAGGAGAAGGAGGAGACGGTCCAGGCCCTCACCCCGGAGGTCGCCTTCATGATCACCTCCCTGCTCCAGTCGGTCATCGACCGCGGGACGGGTGCGGGAGCCCGCTCCCGGGGGTTCTCCCTCCCGGCCGCCGGAAAGACGGGAACGTCGCACGACGGCTGGTTCGCGGGATACACCCCGGACCTGCTCTGCATCGTCTGGGTCGGGTTCGACGACAACCGGGAACTGAAACTGTCCGGGTCGCAGGCCGCCCTCCCCATCTGGACCGAATTCATGAAGAAGGCGGCCGACCTGCGCCCCCTGGGCGGCGGGTCGTTCGAGCCGCCCGAGGGGATCGTCCAGGTGGAGATCGACCCGACCACCGGCCTGCTGGCCACCGAGCGCTGCCTGCAGCGGCTCCAGGAGTACTATATCCAGGGGACGGAGCCGACCCTCCTCAGTTACGGGAACAATTACGCGCAGGCGGACGAAGGCGGGGCCCCCGTCAGCATCTACGCCACCCCGCGCGGTCAGGCCGCGCCGCGGTAGAAGCGCGCGATACGGTCCACCACGCAGCGCCGCTGCTGTGCGGAAAGCTCGGGGTAGACCGGCAGGGCCAGGGTGCTGCGCGACGCCGCACGGGAGCGGGGAAAATCGTCCGCCCCGTAGCCGAGCCCGCGGAAGCACTCCTGCTCGTGCAGCGGAACGGGGTAGTAGACCTCGCTCCCGATCCCCCCTACCCGGAGGAACGCCTGCAGCTCGTCCCGCCGCTCGGCCCGGATGACGTACTGGTGGAAGATATGGGAGCGGCCCGGGAGCACCTCGGGGGGCTGGAGCACGCCGAGGAGCCCGGCCGCCCGGAACTCCTCCCCGTAGGCCGCGGCGTTCCTGCGGCGCCCTTCGGACCACCGGTCGAGGCAGGGGAGCTTGACGCGCAGCACGGCGGCCTGGAGTTCGTCCAGCCGGCTGTTGAACCCGACGATGTCGTGGAAGTACCTCGCGTGGGCCCCGTGACCGCGCAGCAGCCGCACCCGGTCGGCCAGCCCGGGATCGGAGGTGACGACCATGCCGCCGTCCCCCGCCCCCCCCAGGTTTTTCGAGGGGAAGAAGCTGAAGCACCCCAGATCGCCCAGCGCGCCGGCCTTTTTGCCCTTGTAGTCCGCGCCGATGGCCTGGCACGCGTCCTCCACGACCGGCAGCCCATACCGCCGGGCCACCTCCAGGATGGGGTCCATGTCGGCGCACTGGCCGTACAGGTGCACGGGGAGAACGGCCCGGATCGTCGCGCCGGAAGCCTTGTGGACGACGCATCCCTTCCCGGGGTCCGGCCGGCACTCCCCCTCGAGGAACGATTCCAGCCGCTCCGGGTCCATCCCGTACCCCGCCGGTTCGATGTCCACGAAAAAGGGGCGGGCGCCGAGGTTGACCACCGCGCCGGCGGTGGCGAAAAAGGTGAACGGTACGGTGACGACCCCGTCCCCGGCCCCGACGCCGAGGGCCCGCAGCGAGAGGAGCAGGGCATCGGTGCCGGAAGCGACCCCCACGCCGAAGGCAGCGCCGCAATGGCGCGCGATCTCCTCCTCCAGCGCCGCCCCCTGGGCCCCCAGGACGAAGCGCTGGCTTTCGAATACGGCCCCCACCGCGGCCTGAACCTCGTCCTTGATGGTCGCGTACTGGGCCTGCAGATCGAGCAACGGAACGTTCATGACTGCCTCCGGTGAATCCAGCCTAGGGGATGAGGGGTTCGAAGGGACCCAGGACGCCGAGCCGGGTACCGAGCGCATCCAGGGGGCCGCGGATCAGGAGCAGTTCCCCCCCGGAAAATATCCATTCGCCCGCCGCCCTTCGGACGGCGGCGCCGTCGCACCGGGCGATGCGGTCGAGGAAAAGGGCGGGGTAGTTGCGGCCCAGGCGGTAGAGCTCGGCATCCATGAGGATGTGGGCCAGCCCCTCGGGTGAACCCAGCTCCCGGCGGAAATCGTCGGCCAGCTCCGCCTGCGCGGCCCCGAGTTCCTCCGGCGTCACCTCCCCCGTCTTCATCTCCTCCACGGCGTCCAGGATCTGGACGATCTCCCCCACGGCCTGCTCCGCCGCGGCCTGGCCCTGGATGTAAAACGGGCTGGCCAGGCGGCGCCCCTCGCTCCCGACCGTGAGGAGCGAAGTGGGCAGGGTCCGGTTCAGGCGCCCCTCGAGGATCCGGGCCGCCATGAGCGCGTGGACGTACTCCGCGTCCTCGCGGCGCGGGAAGAGGCCGCCCGCGATGAACTGGGCGGCGGGGGAGCCGGGATCGTCCTCCACCAGGATCCTCCGTCCCGCCGGGCGCGAGGGCTGGGCGAAGGTAAAGGGGACATCGTCCTTGCGGACCCAGATCCCCCAGATGCGGGTGGCCCGCTCGAGGAGCGGCCCGGGGTCCACCGGCCCCACGATCTCGAGGGCCGCCTGTCCCGGGGAAAAGAACTTGCGATAGAAGAACCGGACATCCCCGAGCGCCAGGGCCGCGACGCTCTCGGGGGTCCCGGTGAGGGGCCTCCCGTAGGTCGTGCCCCCGAACAGGGCCCCTTCCATCTGCTCGTGGATCCGCTTCCGGGGATCGGGCTGTCTCTGCAGCTCCTCGAGGAGCGATCGCCGGACCTGCTCGAAATCGTCTTCCGCGAACTCGGCTTCCCCCACGACCTGGTACAGCAGCAGGAGGGCGCGTTCCAGGCCGGAGGGATGGGCCGTGAGGAGAAACCGGATCCCGTCCCAGTCGCACCGCACCTCCACCCGGGCGCCCAGGATCTCGAGCTCGGCCCTTATGTCCTCGGCCGAGCGATCGGCCGTCTTTTTCAGGAACATCCGGGAGAGGAGGTGGGCGACCCCCCCCTTGTCGACCGGGTCGAACGCCGACCCGTACCGGACGACGAGACCCACGGCGGCCCTGTCCGAGGCCCCGGCGGTCGTGGCGACTGTAATCTGCAGGTCGTTCAGGAGCCTTTTCGACTCGAGCTTCGGGAGCGGTGTTTCCGACCGGGCCGGGGCGGCGGGGAAGAAGAGCAGGCAGGCGGCCGGGAGAAACCAGAAACGGCATTTTCTGAATAGCATGGCGTATCCCCGAAAATAAAAACACTATAGTAACCCTCACCGCCACGCGACTCAACGGACAAAACTCCGCACCCCCGCCGCCCGCGGGGGCGGAATCTGCTATAATGAAACCCGGAAGCGACACTCATCATCAGGCCAGGGGCGAAACCATGGTTGAATTCCATTCCGAACCGCAGACCAGCAGGCGTCCGACGATGATCCTCGCCACCATCGGAGTGCTGGCGGTCCTCGCGGGCGCCGTCGCGCTCTACGTGCACTACCAGGGCGGCCTCGAGTCCGAGGCCGGGCCCGCCGGGGTCGCCGTCCCCGGGCTGCTCCGCGCGGGGGACACCAATTTCGAATACTACAAGACAAGGGTCCTCATCGAGGACGTCCAGGCCAGCCTGGGGGTCAGTTTCAGCAACGCCCGGATCGCCATGATTTCGGGCGTGCTCGTCAACGACGGGGACCGGACGCTGGAAGCGGTCGAACTGCACCTCACCCTGTACGACGCCTGGGGAAAGGTCTCGAAGGAACGGACGGCCTTCGCCCTTCGCCCCGGCGCGGGATACGTGGGCAAACCCATGAATCCGCTGGAAAGACGCTCCTTCACCATCGGGGTCGAGGCGGTCGAATATTACTGGGACCCCAAGAACATCACCATCGAAATCACCGGCCTGAAATATTCCTGACCCCCATGCCCAAGAACGGACTCCTTCGGATACACCTGGCCGGGATCTGCGGAACCGGCATGGCCTCGCTGGCGGCGATGCTCCGGGAAGCGGGGCACGAGGTTTCCGGCTCCGACGAGGGGGTGTACCCCCCGATGAGCGATTTTCTCGCCGAGCGCGGCATCCCGGTGCGCCGTGGGTACGACGCGCGCAACCTCGAGCCGGAACCGGACCTGGTCGTCATCGGCAACGCCCTGTCGCGCGGGAATCCCGAGATCGAACGGACGCTCAACCGCAGGATCCCCTACACCTCCTTCCCGGAGGCGCTCAAGCGCTTCTTTCTCCTCGGGAAGATCCCCGTCGTGGTCGCCGGGACGCACGGCAAGACCACCACCAGTTCCATGCTCGCCTGGGGGATGCAGTCCGCCGGCCTGCGCCCCGATTTCCTGATCGGGGGGATCGCCGGGAATTTCCGGTCCAGCTACGGCCTGGGCGGCGGGGAGCATTTCGTGGTCGAAGGGGACGAATACGATTCGGCCTTTTTCGACAAGGGGCCCAAGTTCCTCCACTACCTCCCCTACCTGGCCGTGATCGGAAACGTCGAGTATGACCACGCCGACATCTACCCGGACCTGGAAAGCATCCGGCTGCAGTTCCGGCGCCTGGTCCACCTCATCCCGGAAGAGGGCTTTCTCGCGGTCGGGGGCGAAAGCCCCGCCGCGCTGGAGGCCTGCGCCGGCTGCCGCTGCGCCCGGGAGACCTTCGGCCTCGACCCCGGCTGCGACTGGAGCGCCGGCGCGATCGAGATGGGGGAGACGGGCTCGAGCTTCGAGGTGGCCCTCAGGGGGGAGGCTTTCGGCCGTTTCCGGATGCGGGCGGTGGGACGCCACAACATCCGCAACGCCCTGGCCGCCACGGCCGTGCTGCACCGCCTGGGGGTATCCGCCCGGGAGATCGGCCGGGGGCTGGAGTCGTTCGCGGGGGTCCGCCGCAGGCTCGAGCTGCGGGCCGAAGTGGGGGGGGTCCGCATCTACGAGGACTTCGCGCACCACCCCACCGCCGTCCGGGAGACCCTGGAAACGGTCCGGGCCGCCTTCCGGCCCGAACGGGTATGGGCGGTGTACGAACCGCGTTCGGCCACCAGCCGCCGCAACGTCTTCCAGAGGGAGATCGCCGACGCGCTCGCGGGCGCCGACTGCGTGGCCTTCCCGGCCCTGTTCAGGCCGGAAAAGGTGCCGGAGGGGGAAAGGCTCGATCTCGAGCGGCTGGTTTCGGACCTGCGCTCCCGCGGCGCGGCCGCCTGGAACCTCGGGACCGTGGACGCTATAATTGAAAAGGTCGCCGCCGAAGCCCGTCCGGGGGACCTGGTGGTCCTTCTGTCCAACGGCGGCTTCGGCGGCATCTACGAGAAACTCCCCGCCGCGCTCGGGGGGAAGACCGAAGCGACACCCGGAGGCTGACGGCCGAATGACGACCCGAATACGAACCTGGCTGCTCGCGGCCGCCCTCGCGGCCCTGGCGGCGTCCTTCGCCCCCGGCCAGGCCCCGGAAGGGGAGACCCCCGCCATCCCCCAGGCGGGGTTCAAGATCGGCGTCGAGGTCAACATGGTCAACGTCCCCGTCACGGTCCGGGGGGCGGACGGGAACTTCCTCCGGGGCCTGCCCCGCGACTCCTTCCGGCTGCTCGAGGACGGGCAACCGCAGGAGATCCTGTTCTTCGCCCAGGAAGGGCTCCCCGTCCACATCGCCGTCGTGCTCGACACGAGCGGAAGCGTCCGCTCCGAGTGGGGGGCGATCCGGTACGCGACCCGGCGCTTCATCGAACAGCTCAAGCCCGGGGACCGGTTTTCCCTCACCTCCTTCAACACCGAAATCAGGCTGAAGATGGACTGGGGCACCGATACCGCGCGCCTGGGCCCCGTCCTGACCTCCATCTACTGCAAGGATGACACGAAGGTGTGGGACGCCGTGTGGGTCGTCTCGAACGACGTCTTCCGCGGCGTCGAGGGGAAGAGGGTCATGATCATCATGAGCGACGGACTGGACAACAGGAGCGCCGTCACCTTCGAAGAGGCGGTCCAGGCCGCCGTCCACGAGGAGGTGGCCGTCTACGTCGTCAGCAAGACGGAGGCGCTGCGCCAGCTGATGGAAACCCTGTACCGCGACATCCCCCAGCAGCAGTTCGCCAACGCGGACCTGGCCCTGCGGAAGCTGGCGTACGAGACCGGGGGGCGGGTCCTCTATCCCAACAATTTCGGCCAGCTCGACGACATCTACGCCGACGTGGACGAGGAGCTGCGCAACCAGTACACCCTCGGCTACGTGTCGAGCAACACGGACAAGGACGGGTCCTACCGCCGTATCGACGTGGGGGTGGCCCGCCAGGGCGTCAGCGTCACGGCCCGGCCCGGGTACTACGCCCCCCGGGACTGAACCGGCGCCGCGCCCGAAAAAACGGCTTGACTTCCCCCGCCCGGCCGAACTACTTTTTCTTCACCCCATCACCCTCGAATTCACGGTTTTTCCAAAACCTGCTGAATTGGAGGGCGAACGGTGTCCGAACAAGCCTATCTTCACTTCGAAGCCGGCCCCCTTTATGTCGCCGAAGGCTCCGCGTGCAGGGAGCGGGCGGGCGTCCCGGCCCCATCGGAATGGACCGATGACGAGATCACCTCGATCCGCGCGGCCCTGAAAAAACTCTCGGCCGGGCGCATCCCGGACCCCAACGACGCGGAAGACCTGGTCCAGGAGACGCTCCTGACCCTGGTCGCCAAATGCCCCCGGGCCGACCTGCGCAAGAGCCCGCTGGTGTGGAGCATGGGGGTGCTCCGGAGGAAGGTGGGAAACTACTATCGCAAGGCCCGGCGCACCACCTCCCTGGACGACTGGGAATCGGGCCGGCGGCAGAGGCCCCCGATGGCCGGCGGCGGCTCCGTCGCCGCCGGCCTGTTCCCCGCGGCCCCCTCCCCCGAAATCAGCCTGCTCCGCGACGAGATGCAGGGGATCGTCGACGAAACGATCTCCCGGCTCCCCGATTCACAGCGCCAGGCGATGGAGCTCCTGATCTCGGGGCTCGACCCTGGGGAGATCGTGGACCGGCTGAACCCCGAGCGGTACCAGAACGTGATCAACCGGCTGCACCGGGGACGCCGGAGGCTGGCTGCGGAACTGGCCCGGCACGGCCTCGGCCCGGACAGTGGAACGGGGCTCAGGAAGATGAAGCGCAGTCTCGGAAAAAGGCGCAGTTGAGGCGATGTCCCCAGCGGCGGCGCGTTGCCGGACGGGGGCGATGTTTCCCCCGCCGCCCCATCCGTAGTAAAATAATGGGATGAAAATCGTGTTCGAACGCACGGGAGGGCTGGCCGGCAGGAAGGTCGGAGGGACCCTGGACGGCGCCGACCTGCCCCCGGCCCAGGCCCGCCGCCTGAAGAGACTGCTGCGGGACTCGGCCTTCTTCAGCCTCCCGCCCGCGGCCGGGCCCGGCCCGAGCCCGCCCGACGGCTTCCTCTTCCGGGTCACGGTGGACACCGGGGAGAGGACGCACACGGTGGAGGCCGCCGAGGGGATGGTGCACCCCTCGCTGCGCCCCCTCCTCGATTTCCTGCTCGCCCTCACCCGGCGGTAGCTCCCCCCTCGGGCCGCGCGCCCTCAGGCCTGCAGGACGACGCTGGCGGCGCAATGGGACAGGATGCGCTCCGTCGTGCTGCCGAAGAGGACCTCCCGGATGGGGCTCCGCCCGTAGGCCCCCATCACCACGAGATCCACCCCCTCGCTCCCGGCGAGATCGCAGATCACCTCCGACGGCTTCGCGTGAACGATCACCCTGACGCCGGGATCGATGCCGTGGTGGCGCAAGAACGCCGCGGCCGGGGCCAGGGTCTCCCGCCCCGCGCTCTCCTGCTGGGCCACCGTCAGGAGGGTGCACCGGACCCCGGGCCGGGCCGCCAGTTCCGCGGCTACGGGCAGGGCGCGCGCGGCGTGCAGGCTCCCGTCGTAGGCCACCAGCACGTTGCGCAGTTCCCCGTCTTCGGGAAACTCCGAACCGGCGACGAGCACGGGGCGGACCGCCCCCCGGATCACCGGTGCGACCAGGGAGTCCACGGCATGGGGGGAGGGGACGCGGCTGTACCCGGTGCGCGAAACGACCACGATGTCGTGGGCGGCCGCCGCCTGGCAGATGACGTCCGCCGGTATCCCGCTCCTGATTTCCGTGGCGCAGGAGATCCCCCGGGCCGAGCAGCGGGCGGCGAACTCCTCCAGCCGCACCCCCGCCACCGCCGCCAGGTCCTGCATCAGGGTCTGGCCCGATTGAGCGGGCGGGGTCACCACCGAAGGCATGAAGCCGTCGGCCGCCCCCATCACCGGGATCTCGAAGGCGGCGATGTCGATCACGGCCAGCGCATGGACAAAACCGTTTTCCTTGCGGGCAAGCCAGCACGCGTGGTTAGAGGCGCCGGCGCCGTAAGGCGTTTCAGCCAGAGCAAACAGTATGGAGCGGATCATAGCCCCCTCCGCGGGATGGGTCGGGGCGTCCGGTGGAGCCGCCGTGCGCCCCGGGGTGTGGATCGGCCCTTTCAGGCGGCCCCGAGATCCGATTTGATTTTGAAAAGGTCCAGGATGTCCCTCCGCGTCACGATTCCCAGGAGCGACCCGTCCTCCACCACCGGCATGCATCCGTTCTCGGCGGCCATCCGGGAGAGGGCCTCTCCGGCGGGGTCCGACGGCCTGAGCGACGGCACCAGCTCGACCGGCGTCATCACGTCCCGGACCTGCTTGAACCCCCACAGCTCCCGGGCCACCGTCTTGACCCCCTCGATGGACACCATCCCCACGAACTCCTCCCGGTTGAAAACGGGAAACTGCGTGAACTGGTGCCGGTAGATGTAATCCTGGATCAGCCGGTCGATCGGGGTCAGCCAGTCCACCTTCACGACATCGGCCGTCATGACCTGCCGCACCTCCACCCCGGCGAGCGCCTGCTTCAGCATGATCGCCTGGTACCCCCCGGCCGCCGACTGTTTCAGGAACATCCCGATCAGCACCAGCCAGAGGCCGGACAGCAGGCTCTGCGTCAGGAGGAACTGGAGGACGCCCAGGATGATGAGAAAGAGGGCGAAGGCGTTGCCGATCCGGCTGACCACCCGGGTGGCGCGGGCCAGGTCGTCCCAGTGGTCCCAGAGGAACGCCCGCAGGATGCGGCCGCCGTCCAGGGGAAAGCCCGGGATCAGGTTGAAGAGGGCCAGGAGGATATTGGCCCAGCCCAGCCACCATGCGATCCCCGCGACGGCCGACGAGAATCCCGCGGCGGCGAAATGGACGGCCAGGAGCCCCCCCCCGATCCCCAGGCTGGTCGCGGGGCCCGCCAGCGCGATCAAAAACTCCTGCCTCCCGTTGCGGGCTTCGGAGACGACTTCGGCCATCCCGCCGAAGATGAAAAGCCTGATGCCGGCGACCCGGATCCCGTGCCGGAGGGCGACCAGCGAATGGGCCAATTCGTGCAGGAGGACGGAAACGAAAAGGAGGATGGCCGCGACGCCCCCCATGACCCAGTACTGCGCCGTGGAATGGTCCGCGAGCACCCGGGGAAAGTAGCTCTCGGCCATGATGTAGAGAACCAGGAAGAACATGACGAACCAGGAGTAGTCGATGGTGACATCGATGCCGCCGATCCGCAAAAGATGGAATCCCCCGGGTCTCATGAAACTAGATATACCACGAAGCGCGGGGGGACTCCATACGGGGTCAGGACCGCGCCGCGCGGGAGAGCCCGGATTCGGAAAAAACCTCGGCCTCGAAGACGTAGATCTCGGTCTCCGCCTCGCGCCATGCCGTGGGGGCCGCCCCGGCCTTGCGGCAGGTGTGTTCGAGGAACCGCCTCCGGTCCCAGCCCTGCTCGGACGCCACCTGCGGCAGGAGCAGGCCCCGGTGAGGCCCGCTCACGAGGTAGAGCCCGTGCACCCCGACCCGGATCTCTTCGATGTCGCCGATGCGGCGCAGGGGAGCGAGGACCGAGATCTCCAGCTCGAGCAGCGGCAGTTCCCCGGCGCTCACCGGCGGGAACCGGGGATCGCCGCAGGCGGCGCTGACGGCGCAACGCGCGACGATTTCGCACAGCGGCCGGTCGGCCAGGATCTGGCCGATGCAGCCCCGGAGGGCCCCCTCCCGGTGGAGGGAAACGAAGGCCCCCTTCATTTCGAGCAGGGCCGGGCCCGGGCGGTCGAGTCCCGGCGCCCCCTCCCCGGCCAGGTGGGCCTCGAGGGTCCTGCGGGCCAGTCCGAGGAGTGCGGCCTTGTCAGCGTGGTCGAGCATGTCCCCCCCGCCTTCACCGGGAATTTTTCAGGTCGGCCGCCGGCCGGTCGGCCGCCTCCAGCCGGTGCAGCTGTTCGAGTTTGCGCAGCCGACCCAGTTCCCGCCGCTGCTCGGCACGGAGGCGCCGCCTCTCGAGCACCCTGCGCCGGCGCTTCTCGCGGTACTTGATGCTGTTGTCCAGCTTGGACCAGAAGTCGCGGAAATATTGCGCCATGGAGACCAGCGCCAGGACCACCACGCCCCAGAGAAGGACGGTCGCGGTCCCCTGCACCCACCCGCCGTATTTGTGCCCCAGGATCAGTCCCACCACGGCCGCCACCTGGGCCACCATCTTCCCCTTCCCCAGGCGCGAGACATCGATGGAAAACCCCTCGTGGGCGGCGATGCTCCGGAGCCCGCTGACGGCGAATTCCCTCCCCAGGATGATGACGACCATCCAGGCGGGCGCGATCCCCAGCTGCACCAGGGCGACCAGCGCGGAGGAGATGAGGAGCTTGTCGGCGATGGGGTCCAAAAGCCGCCCCAGGGTCGTCACCTGCTTGCGCCTCCGGGCCAGGTAGCCGTCGAGCAGGTCGGTCAGGGCGGCGGCCAGGAACAGGCTGGCGCCCAGGAAGGCCCAGGTCCGGATTTCGACCGTCAGGAGCAGGGCGACGACTACGGGCACCAGGAAGATTCGGGCGATGGTCAAGGCGTTCGGCAGATTCATGATCAAGGGTAGATTATCACAAAACCGGGTGCGAGGATGCAGGATTCAGGAGCGGGACTTTGTGCTATCATTCCCGCGGGAGGGACTCGACGCCGTGATCAAAGCATTCATCCTTGCCGGGGGAAAAGGGGCGCGGCTGCGTCCCCTGGTTCTGCATGTTCCCAAGCCCATCGTCCCCCTCGCCAACATCCCCTTTCTCTTTTTCCAGATCGACCACATCAAGCGCGCGGACATCACGGAGATCATCCTCAGCCTCTCCTACCAGCCCCGGAAGATCACCGACATCTTCGGCGACGGCATGAAGTACGGCGTCACCATGCGCTACACGCACGAAGACCTCCCCCGCGGCACGGCGGGCGCCTTCAAGGCGGCCGAGAACCTCATCGACGACACCACCATCGTCCTCAACGGAGACGTCCTGACCGACATCGACCTGAGGGAGGTCCTCGCCTGCCACAAGGCCCGGGGGGCCGAGGCCACCATCGTGACCGCCCGCGTGATGAACCCGGTGGGTTACGGGCTGGTGGAGGCGGCGCCGGACGGCAGGGTGATCCGTTTCACCGAGAAGCCGCCGGAGGACGAGGTGACGGGGGACACGATCAACGCCGGGATCTACGTCCTGGAGCGCTCGGTCCTCGACCGGATACCGGGCGAGGGGACGCAGAGTTTCGAGCGGGACATCTTCCCGGCCATGGTACAGGAGGGGGCGCGGGTCTACGCCTGCCTCACCCACGGTTACTGGCAGGATATCGGCAGCCCCCAGAAATACCTCGAAGCCAGCTTCGGCATCATCTCCGGCAGGACGAAAATGCCCGGCTACCCCCAGAAGGCGTGCCCCCCGAACAACTGGAAGAAGCAGGAGGTCTCCATCGACGCCTTCTCCATCCTGGATGGAAAATGCGTGATCAAGTCGGGCGTGGCCATCGAAAACTCGGTGCTGGGCGAAGGGTGCCGCATCGAGGAGGGGGCGCTGATCAAGGATTCCGTCATCTGGAGCGGAACACGGATCATGGCGCACGCCCGCATCGAAAAGGCCGTGATCGGGAGGCTGTGCCATATCGGGGAGGGCGCCCGGTTGCGGCCCGGGACGGTCCTGGGGGACAAATCGACCGTCTCCGACTTCAGCATCGTGTAGCGGGCCGGGGCTTATTTCCTGGCGAAATGCTCGAGGATCCGGGAGGCGGCCCGGGGGCCCACGTAGGGGGCCAGCTCGTCGAACGCCGCCCGCTTGACCCGCTCCAGGCTCCCGAAAGCCCGCAGCAGCACCTTGCGCCGGACCTCCCCGATCCCGGGGACATCCATCAGCTCGGAATCGAAATCACGCAACTCCCGCCGCTTGCGGTGATAGGTGACGGCGAAGCGGTGGGCCTCGTTCCGCATCAGCTGGATCAGGTGCAGGGCCGGGGATTCCGGGGGAAGCACGACGGGGGCGTCCTCCCTCCCCTTGACGAAAAGCTCCTCCTCCCTCTTGGCGATGGCGGCCACCGCCTGGTTTTCGAGCCCCAGTTCGGCCAGGGCGGAAACCGCCGCCGAGAGCTGCCCCCTCCCCCCGTCGACGAGCACGAGATAGGGCAGCACCCCCTCGTCCTGCTCGAGCACGTTCCCGTAGTGCCGGTGGATGACCTCGCGCATGGAGGCGAAGTCGTCCGGCCCCTTCACGCTCTCGATCTTGAATTTGCGGTAGCCGCCGCGCTGCATCTTCCCGTTGCAGCAGAGGACCATGCTGGCGACCGTATCGGATCCCTGGACGTGGGAGATGTCGAAGGTCTCGATCCTCCTGGGGAGGGCGGAGAGGCCGAGGGCCTCCCGCAGCGGCTCGAGCAGCTCCTCCCCCCGGGGCTTCAGGATGCGGAAGCGGGTATCGAACGCCATCCGGGCGTTGCGCATCACGAGGTCGAGCATTTCCGATTTGAGCCCCCGGCGCGGCGACCGGATATGAACCCGGCCCTTCCTGCGCCCCGACAGCCAGTCCTCGAGGACCTCCGCGTCCTCCACGTCCGCGGGGAGGAGGATTTCCCCGGGGATGAAGCTGTCCTGCAGGTAATACTGGTGCAGCGCCTCGGAGAGGAATCCCCCCGGGTCGAAGGAGATCACGTCCTCCCAGAAAAACTCCCGCCGCCCGACCACCCTTCCCCCGCGCTGGACGAAGACCTCGAGCGCCACCTGCGTCCCTTCCTGGTGATAGCCGAAGAAGTCGCGGTCCTCCTCCCCCTCGAGCGCCATCTTCTGGCGCTCCGACATCTCCCGCACCATGGCGATCCAGTCCCGGTACGCGGCCGCCGCTTCGTAGCGCAGCTCATCGGCGGCCGTTTCCATGCGGCGCTCGAGCAGGCGCACGAGTTCTTCCGACCTGCCCGAAAGGAGCAGCCGGACGTCGTCCACCGCGCGCGCGTAGGCCTCCTTCGAACAGAGCCCCGCGACGCACGGGCCCAGGCAGCGCTGCATCTGGTAATCCAGGCAGGGGCGCTGGAGGGTGCCGTCGATCTCCAGGTTGCAGGTGCGCAGGCGGAAATACTTGTTCACCAGCTTCACCGTCCGCCGGGCGTTCCCCGCGGGGAGAAAGGGGCCGAAATAGAGCGCCCCGTCCCGGCGCACCCGGCGGGTGATGAAGATGCGGGGGAAGGGTTCCTGGACCGTCAGCTTGAGGTACGGGAAGCTCTTGTCGTCCTTCAGGTGGATGTTGTACTTGGGCTGGTGCCTCCGGACCAGGGTGGATTCGAGGATCAGGGCCTCGACTTCGCTGTCGGTGATGATGGTTTCCAGGTCGGCGATTTCGGCCACCAGGCGGCTCGTTTTCGGGTCGTGGGGACGGCTCTCCTGGAAATAGGACCGCACCCTCTGGCGCAGGGACCGGGCCTTGCCGACATAGAGGATCTTCCCCTGGTCGTTACGGTAGATATAAACGCCGGGTTCCGCCGGCAGATGATCGAGCTTCTGGCGCAGCACGCCATTAAAATAGCACACTTCCGGCCGGGCCGCGCCCCGTCAGGCGCCGAGCCTGGCCTTCACCCGCTCGCTGAGCCGGGCCCCGTCGACGGGACGGCCGGCGAAACGCGCCATGCACCCCTTCATGACCTTCCCCATGTCCCTGGGGGAGGCGGCGCCCGTTTCGGCGATGACGGCTTCGATGGTTTCGTCCATCTCCCCTTCGCCGACGGCCGCGGGGAGGTAGGTTTCGATCACCCCGATCTCCGCCGCCTCCTTCGCCGCCAGTTCCGGCCGGCCGCCCCGGGTGAACTGCTCGATCGAATCCCGGCGCTGCTTGACCAGGGAAAGGAGCACCTCCAGGACCTCGGGGTCCTCCAGTTCGCGGAGGCGCTCGATTTCCCTGTTCTTCACCGCGGCCTTCATCATCCGGAGGACGCCGAGCCGCCCCGCCTCCCTCGCTTTCATCGCGGCCGTGAGATCCGCGCTGATCCTGTCCCTCAGTTTCATACCCCCTCCTGTTTCCGCCGGCCCGCCGCCAGCACCTCCATCATCTCCGCGTGGATCCGGCCGTTGGAGGCGATGACCTCGCCGTCCCGGATCCCCCCCTCGGCCCCGTCGTACCGGGTCACCCGCCCCCCCGCCTCCCGGACCGCCAGGTACCCGGCGGCGCAGTCCCAGGGGTTGAGATGGAGTTCCCAGAAACCGTCCAGGCGCCCCGCGGCCACGTGGCAGAGATCGAGCGCGGCCGAACCGCTTCGGCGGATCCCGTGGCAGCGCACGGCGAAAGCGCAGAAATCGGCGAGGTTGTTCCGGGGGCTGGTCCGGACGTCGTAGGGGAAACCCGTGGCCAGGAGGCTCCGGTCCAGGCTCTGCACGCCGGAAACGGCGAGCCGGGCGCCGTTCGAGAAGGCGCCGCCCCCACGGCGAGCGAGGAACAGCTCCTCCCGCAGCGGGTTGTACACGGCCCCCCACTCCACCACCCCCTCGATCTGGAGCGCGATCGAGACGGAGAAATCGGGGTAGCCGTGGGCGTAATTGGTGGTGCCGTCGAGCGGGTCGATCACCCAGCAGACGGGCCCCGGAGTCGCGCGGCTGTGCCGCTCCTCCGCCAGGACCGAGTGATCCGGAAACTCCCCGAGGAGGCGCGCGACGATCCGCTCCTCGGCCTCCAGGTCGACCTCCGTCACCAGGTCGATGGCCCCCTTGTTGGCGACGGCAAACCCCGTGCGGTACCGTTCGTGCAGCAGTTTCCCCGCCTCCAGGGCGCACTCGGTCCCCACCCGTACGAACGTCTCCATGTCGTCCATCATCATCTCACTCGATCCGATCGTTGTCGCCGAGACGCAGCACCTCGACCCCCCGCGGGGGGGTGAAGCGGAACCTGCCGGCCGGCACGCGGACATTCGTGGAAACGTCTGAAAAGAGGAACTCCGAGGTGTTCCCGATATGCTCCCTGATGACGATCCTCCGGATATCCGAGGTGTCCCGGTCCAGTTCCAGCACCAGGTAGTCGTAGCCGGAATCGGGCCGCCGCGGCAGAAGGCGCAGCAGGACCGTGCCCTCGAGCCGCGGCGTCCCCCCGTCGGCCGAAGCCTCGTAACCGCGGGAGAAGTGCTTCGCCCCCAGCAGCAGTCCCAGCGGCGTCCCCTCGAAATCTTCGGGCGTGAGGGGCTGCACGGTGACCTGGCGCTCGGAGGGGACGTAGAGGAAGCTCTCCTTCCCGTCGGCCACGAACAGCTTCTCCTCCGGCTCCCGGTATTCCCACCTCATCAGCCCCGGCCGTTTCAGCCAGAAAACCCCCGACTCGGTCTGCTCCACCCCGGGCGCCCGGTAGGTCTGCACGAAATTCCCGGCGGCGGTCTCCACCGCCGCGTAGCGCTTTTCGAGCCCGGCCAGGAGCGCGGCGGGATCCTCCGCGGGGGCCGCAACCACCCCCAGGGCGGCAAAAATCAGGGCGAGGGCCCCGAGGGAGCGCCCGCCGAGCGTCCACGCGCCGCACCCTCCCGCCGTCATCGCTCGCCTCCGCGCGGGGGTCCGGACGGTTTCCCCGCGGCCGGGTTCCTGAGGGAATCGAAAAGGAGCAGGACGACTCCGACCGTGATGGCGGAATCCGCGACGTTGAAATTCGGCCAGTAGAAGGACTGGCGGATGTGGAACTCGACGAAATCGACGACGAACCCCCGCGCCACGCGGTCGACCAGGTTGCCGGCGACCCCCCCCAGGGTCACCGCCAGCGCCAGGTGCAGCAGCCTCCGTTCCTTCGGGGCGTAAAGGCCGTAAAGGAGGATCACGGCGACGGCCACCAGCGCCAGCCCCCCCAGGATCCAGGGCTTCCAGGGCGAGGCCACTCCGTCGAAGAGCCCGAAGGCCACGCCGGTGTTCTCGACGTAGGAGAGGCCGAGGTAGCCGGGGATGAGTTCCACGCCCCGCCCCCCCGCCAACTCCCTCACGGCCAGCCACTTGGTCAGCTGGTCGAGGCCCAGGATTCCCAGGGCGATCAGGCAGCATCTCGTCTTCATCTCCGCGGGCCCGGACCCGGCCGGGGCGCCCCCCCTCCCCCTCTCCCTACCGGCATCGCGTCATCTCCACGACGGCGGGGACGCAGCGGCCGCAGAGGGCGGGGAAGGCCGGATCGGCCCCCACCGTCTTCGAGTAGTTCCAGCAGCGCTCGCACTTGTTCCCTTCCGCCTTCCTGATCTCGATCCGCACCCCGTCCCCGGCGGCCTCGTCCGCCGCGAATTCCACCTGGGAAACGATGAAGAGCGCGGGCAGCTCCCCGCGGTGGCGCTCGAGCAGGGCGGCCGTATCCCCGGCCGCCCCGATCACCACCGCGGCCTCGAGCGCATTCCCTATGAGGCCCCCCTGGCGCGCCTCCTCGAGCGCTTTCAGGACCGATTCCCGGACCGCGCGGAGGCGGTCCCACTCCCCCAGCAGCGCCTCCTCCCCCTCGCGCTCCTCGATTTCGGGGAAGAGGGTCAGGTGCACCGATTCAGCGCGGGCCGCGGGGGGGAGCCCCTCGTGCATCGCCGCGTAGACCTCCTCGCTCGTGAAGGAGAGGATGGGGGCGATGAGGCGGGTAAAGGCGTCGAGGATGCGCCACAGCGCCGTCTGCGCCGACCGGCGCTCCGCGGAATGGGTGGGCGCCGTGTAGAGCCGGTCCTTCAGGATGTCGAGGTAGAAGGCGGACATGTCCACGGTGCAGAAGTGGT
This sequence comes from Acidobacteriota bacterium, assembly GCA_012729555.1. Classification (NCBI taxonomy): domain Bacteria; kingdom Pseudomonadati; phylum Acidobacteriota; species Acidobacteriota bacterium. Next base: position 54,895 of record JAAYCX010000081.1, on the reverse strand, counting down.
ACAGGGCGCCGTAGACCTGGTGGAGCTGGTACTCCTCGTAGCCCCTGAGGCACCTGCGGACGAGCCGCCCGGTGCACACCAGGGCCCAGCGGTCGATTTCGAGCATGCGGTCGAAGGGCACGCTGTCCGTTTCGGGGTCGAAACGCGGGTGCGCGGGATCGGGCTGGTTGCCGAGGTTGCCCAGCATGAAGCGGCAGGTGTTGCGGATCTTCCGGTAGGAGTCCCCCAGCCGGTCGAGCAGCTCGTCGAAAATGCGCACGTCCTCCACGTAGTTGACCGAACTGACCAGCAGGCGCACGATCTCCGCCCCGCGCTCCTTGACCAGGTCGTTGGGGTCGACCCCGATCCCCTTCGACTTGGACATCGTCCGCCCCTTCTCGTCGAGCGTCCACCCGTGGGTGATGGCCGCGCGGTAGGGCGCCCGGCCCCTGAGCGCCACGGCGATCAGGAGCGAACTCTGGAACCACCCGCGGTACTGGTCCCCCCCCTCGATGTAGAGATCCGAGGGCCAGGGCATGTCGGGGCGCGCGCCGAGCGTGGCCAGGTGGCTGCTGCCGGAGTCGAACCAGACGTCCAGGATGTCGAATTCCCGGCGGAAATCGCGGCCGCCGCAGCGGGGGCACGCCGTCCCCGCGGGGAGCAACTCCTCGGGCGCGTGCGCGTACCAGGCGTCCGCCCCCTCGCGGTCGAAGAGACCGGCGACATGATCGACGACCTTCCCGTCGAGCAGGACCTCGCCGCATCCCCGGCAGTAGAAGGCGATGATGGGCACCCCCCAGGCGCGCTGGCGCGAGATGCACCAGTCGGGCCGCTCCCCCACCATGTTGCGGATCCGCTCCTCCCCCCACGAGGGGATCCAGCGCACGCCCCCGATCGCTGCGAGCGCGGCGTCCCGGAGCCCCCCCCCGTCCATCGCGATGAACCACTGCGGCGTGGCGCGGAAGATGATGGGTTGGTGGCAGCGCCAGCAGTGGGGGTAGGAATGCTGAAAATCCTCGCCATGGAGCAGCGATCCCGTCCCGCGCATGAATTCGACGATCGCGCGGTTGGCCTCGAAGACCGGCCGCCCGCCGAAATGCTCCACGCCCTGGAGAAAACAACCGCGGTCGTCCACCGGGCAGAGGGTCTCCAGCCGGTAGTTCCTGCCGGTGACGTAGTCGTCCGACCCGTGCCCCGGGGCGGTATGCACGCAGCCGGTGCCGGCGTCCAGCGTCACGTAATCGGCCAGCACCAGGAGCGACTCGCGGTCGATGAAGGGGTGCCGCGCCCTGCGCCGGTCCAGGACCTTCCCCTTGAAGCGGGCCACTTCCAGGGGCTCCCCCCAGCCGCACTTCGCGGCGACCGCCCCGAGCAGTTCGGTCGCAACGATGTAGCCCCGCTCCCCCGCCCTCACCGCGGAGTAGTCGTACTCGGGGTGGAAGGCGATGGCCAGGTTTGCGGGGAGGGTCCAGGGGGTGGTGGTCCATATGACCACCGCCCAGTCCCTGCCGCCGAGGGCGGGGTCCAGGTCGGACAGGTCCGACTCCACCGGGAAGGCGACATAGACCGACGGGCTGGTATGGTCCTCGTATTCCACCTCCGCCTCCGCCAGGGCCGTCTGGCAGGAGGGGCACCAGTGCACCGGCTTCAGTCCCTTGTAGACCAGCCCCTTGTCGACGCAGCGGCCGAACGCCCGCGCGATCTCCGCCTCGTAGCGGTGGCTCATGGTCAGGTAGGGGTCGTCCCACTCGCCGAACACCTCCAGCCGCTTGAACCCCTGCCGCTGGATGTCGATGAATGTCTCCGCGTACCTGCGGCACTCCCTGCGGATCGCCAGCCGGTCGAGCCCTTCCTTGCGCCGCCCCAGCTGCTCCTCCACCTTGATCTCGATCGGCAGCCCGTGGCAGTCCCAGCCGGGGACGTAGGGGGCGTCGAACCCCATCATCGTCCGCGACTTGACGATGATGTCCTTGAGGATCTTGTTGAACGCGTGCCCCATGTGGATGGCCCCGTTGGCATAGGGGGGCCCGTCATGGAGGACGAACCCGGGGGAGCCGGCGCGGGCCTTGCGGATCTTCCCGTAGACGTCCGTCTCGTCCCAGTGCCGGATCATTTCCGGTTCCCGCAGGGGAAGGTTCGCTTTCATGCCGAAGGAAGTCTTCGGAAGGTTCAGGGTGTTCTTGATCTCTAGGGTCACAGCCGCGCCTCTCCTGAAAAAAGGTCGGATTATATCATAGATCGGGGTCCGGGGGCGGCCGAAAGAACCGCGCCGCCCGGGGGGCCCCGGGGCGCCGCCGGTGGAGAGGAAAGACGCCGATTTGACAAGGAGGCACTCACATCTTATGTAATGGGCGGACTAAGGAGGGGGAACGCGGGCGGGAGGGTGCGCGGAGGAAAGAGAGGGGTGCGCCGTTCCAATATCCTAATAACACGATATCGAGGTCACAGGGAAAATGCGGCTGGACAAATTGACTTTCAAGGCACAGGAAGCGTTGCAGTCGGCCGAGCGGAAGGCGGAGTCGCTCGGCAGCGCCGAGCTCGCGCCGGAACATCTCCTGGATGCGCTGATCGGGCAGGAAGACGGGCTGGTGGCGCCGCTTTTGCAGAAGCTGGGGGTGTCCGCCGACTCCATCCGGAAGGAACTCGAGGGGCACTTCTCCACCCTCCCCAGGGTGCAGGGCACCCAACCCGCCCTCTCCCCCAAGATGGAGGCGCTGATGCGGGAGGCGGCCGCGGAGGCCGACCAGTTCAAGGACGAGTACGTCTCGACCGAGCACCTCCTGCTGGCCCTGGCGGCGGGAGACGGGTTCGCCGGGAAAATCCTGAGGTCGCGGGGGGCGGGAAAGGCCGACCTGCTCAAGGTGCTGGCCTCCATCCGCGGCAGCCAGCGGGTGACCGATCCCAACGCGGAGGACAAATACCAGGCCCTCAAGCGCTACGCGCGCGACCTGACCGAACTCGCGCGCCGGGGAAAGATGGATCCCGTGATCGGGCGGGACGACGAGATCCGCCGCGTGGTCCAGGTCCTGTCGCGCCGCACGAAAAACAACCCCGTGCTGATCGGGGAGCCCGGCGTGGGCAAGACGGCCATCGTGGAGGGGCTGGCCCAGCGGATCGTCGCGGGGGACGTCCCGGAAACCCTCAGGAAAAAGCGGATGGTGGCCCTCGACCTCGGGGGGATGCTGGCCGGCGCCAAGTACCGGGGCGAATTCGAGGACCGGCTCAAAGCGGTCCTGCGCGAAATCGAGGAAGCGGCCGGGAGCGTGGTCCTCTTCATCGACGAGCTCCACACCCTGGTGGGCGCGGGTTCGGCCGAAGGGGCGATCGACGCCTCCAACATGCTCAAGCCCGCCCTGGCCCGGGGGGAGCTGCGCTGCATCGGCGCCACCACCCTCAACGAGTACAAGAAGTACATCGAGAAGGACGCGGCGCTCGAGCGCAGGTTCCAGCCCGTCTACGTGGGAGAGCCCTCGGTCGAGGACACCCTCGCCATCCTCCGGGGGATCAAGGAAAAGTACGAGGTGCACCACGGGGTCCGGATCACCGACTCCGCGCTGGTGGCCGCCGCGTCGCTGTCGCAGCGCTACATCGCCGACCGCTTCCTCCCCGACAAGGCGGTGGACCTGGTCGACGAGGCGGCCTCGCGCCTGCGGATCGAGATCGACAGCATGCCGGTCGAGATCGACGAGGTGGAGCGCCGCATCACCCAGCTCGAAATCGAACGCCAGGCCCTTGCGAAGGAAACCGACAGGTCGTCGCGCGAGCGGCTGGACGCCCTGACCGCCGAACTCGCCCAGCTGCGGGAAAAGAGCTCGGGGATGAAGCTGCACTGGCACCGGGAACGCGACATCATCGGCTCGATCCGCTCGATCAAGGAGAAGATCGAGGGGGTCAGGGCGGAGGAGCAGAACGCCGAAAGGGCGGGGGACCTCGGGCGCGCGGCCGAGCTGCGCTACGGGACGCTGGTCCAGCTCCAGTCGCGGCTGGAGGAGGAAAACGCCAAGCTGGCCGAACTCCAGTCGGAAAGGAAGTTCCTGAAGGAGGAGGTGGACGAGGAGGATATCGCCGAGGTGGTAGCCAAGTGGACGGGGATCCCCGTCAGCCGGATGCTGGAAGGGGAAATCCAGAAACTGGTCCACATGGAGGACCGGTTGCGGGAGCGGGTCCTCGGGCAGGACCCGGCGCTCGAGGCGGTGTCCAACGCCATCCGCCGGGCGAGGGCGGGACTGCAGGACGCCCGGCGTCCCATGGGGTCCTTCATCTTTCTCGGCCCCACGGGGGTGGGGAAAACCGAGCTCGGGCGCGCGCTCGCCGAGTTTCTCTTCGACGACGAGCGGGCCATGGTCCGCATCGACATGTCGGAATACATGGAAAAGCACTCGGTGGCCCGGTTGATCGGCGCCCCCCCGGGGTACGTGGGATACGAAGAGGGGGGCTACCTGACCGAATCGATCCGCCGCAGGCCCTACGCGGTGATCCTGTTCGACGAGATCGAGAAGGCCCACCCGGACGTGTTCAACATCCTCCTGCAGATCCTGGACGACGGGAGGCTGACGGACGGCAAGGGGAGGACGGTGGATTTCAAGAACACCGTCATCATCATGACCTCCAACATCGGGAGCCACGCGATCAGCGAGGCCGAAGGGGACCTGGACGCCTCGACGCCGCAGCTGCTCGAGGCGCTGAGGAGCACGTTCCGGCCCGAGTTCCTCAACCGGATCGACGACATCATCGTGTTCCGCCGCCTCGACCGGGAGCTGATCCGCGGGATCGTCGGGCTGCAGATCGCGCAGTTGGGCCGGCTGCTCGAGCAGAAGGACCTCACCCTGACGGTGACCCCGGAGGCGATCGGGGAGCTGGCGCGCGAGGGGTACGACCCGGTGTACGGTGCCCGGCCGCTCAAGCGCCTGATCCAGAAAAAAATCCAGGACCGCCTGGCGCTGATGCTGCTGGAGGGAGAAATCGTCCCGGGGGACGCCGTGCGGCTCGATGTCGACGCGGCCTCGGGCGAACTGGTCTTCGGTAAATGAAGCCGCGAGGTTGACGTCCGGCGGCCGAACCCCTAAATTGGGTTCGGCCGCCGGAGGCGGCGACCCTTCAGGGAGGCACGGGACCGAAAATGAGCGATCGGGAAAACGGGCGGGAGCCGGATCCGGCCCCCGGGGAGTTTCAGGTTGTCGACAGGAGGAAATTCTTGAATCTGGACGTTATCGACAAGGCCGCGCCGGTGGAGCCCAAGCCCCGCTATCCCTCCTACGTCGAGGAACTCCGGGGGCGGATGGAGGAAATGGAAAAGCGGTTCCGGGAGAAAACGGAACAGGTCGACGGGGAGCTGGCCCGCACCCGGGCCCGCCTCCGGGAGGACTTCGATCGGAAGCTGGAACTGGAAAAGGGAAAGCTCGTCCTCCCCTTTCTCGAGGTCCTGGACAACCTGGAGCGGGCGATGGAAGCCGCCGCCAGGGCGGACTCGGTGGAACATCTCCTGGAAGGGGTCCGGCTGACGGCCGACCTGTTCCGGTCGAAGCTCCAGTCGATCGGCGTCACCCCCGTCCCCTCCCTCGGGCTCCCCTTCGACCCGAACTCGGCGCAGGCGGTCGGCACCATCCCGGTCACGGACGCGGCCCGCGACGGGGTGGTCCTCGAGGAGCTGCAGACCGGGTACGCGATGGGAGATCAGCTGGTGCGCCCGGCGCAGGTCAGGGTGGGACGGAGCGACACTTAACCCGGGACGGGAGGCCCCGCGCCGTGGTAGACTGACCTTCGTTATCGGAAGGGCGATTCCATTCACATGGACACCAAAATCCTGACCCGGAACATGCATCTCCCCGACCTCCAGGAAATCGGGGTCTACGAATCGCTCGGGGGCTACCGGGCGCTGGCCAGGGCGCTGGGGGAACTGTCCCCGGACGACATCGTCGAAACGGTGAGAAAATCGGGGCTGCGGGGGCGGGGGGGCGCCGGTTTCCCCACCGGGATGAAGTGGGGGTTCGTCCCTAAGAATACGGGCCGGCCGGTCTACCTCTGCGTGAACTCGGACGAGAGCGAGCCGGGCACCTTCAAGGACAGGCTCCTCATCGAAAAGGACCCTCACCAGCTGGTCGAGGGAACGATCCTCTCGGCCTACGCCCTGGGGTGCCGCCTGGCCTTCCTCTACATCCGCGGAGAGTACGTCCGGCCGGCCGGGATCCTCGAGCGGGCGATCGCCCAGGCCCGCGGCAGGGGGTATCTCGGCAACAACATCCTGGGGTCCGGGTTCTCCCTGGACATCCTCGTGCACCGCGGCGCCGGGGCCTACATCTGCGGCGAGGAAACGGCCCTGCTGGAATCCCTGGAAGGACGGAGGGGGCACCCCCGTCTGAAGCCCCCCTTCCCCGCAGCGGTCGGCCTCTACGACTCCCCCACGGTCATCAACAACGTGGAGACGCTGGCCAACGTCCCCCACATCGTCAACAACGGGGCCGACTGGTACGCCTCCATCGGCGTGCCGGGCAACGCCGGCACGCGCCTGTTCGGGGTCAGCGGCCATGTCGTCCGGCGGGGGGTCTACGAACTGCCGATGGGGACCCCCCTCGGCGAACTCCTGTACGATCACTGCGGCGGCCTCCGCCCGGGCCGCAAACTCAAGGCCGTCGTCCCCGGGGGGTCCTCCACGCCGGTGCTGACCGCGGACCAGGTGGACGTCCCCCTCGATTTCGACTCCATCGCCAGGGCCGGGAGCATGCTGGGCTCGGCCGGGGTGATCGTCATGGACGACAGCGCCTGCATGGTCAGGGCCGCCGTCAGGATAGCGCGCTTCTACGCCGAGGAATCGTGCGGGCAGTGCACCCAGTGCCGCGAGGGGACCGAATGGCTCTACCGCATCCTCCGCCGGATCGAGGGGGGGCGCGGCAAGGAGGGGGACCTGGGGCTGCTGCTCGACCTCTGCGCCAACATGAAGGGGCGCACGATCTGCCCCCTCTCCGACGCCGCGGCGATGCCGATCGAGAGCTACGTTCAGAAGTTCCACGATGAATTCGACGCGCACATCCGGGAACAACGGTGTGTCGTCCAGGACGCGACCCCCGTCGCGACATAGGTGCGCCATGGTGAGAAGGGCCGCCGTAGCCGGCAGCTTCTATCCCGGCGATCCCGACGAACTCCGAAGGACCGTCGTCTCCGGCATCCCCGCCCCCGGGCAGGCGCCCCCCCCGGCCGCACGGGCGGTGCTGGTGCCCCATGCCGGCTATATCTACTCCGGGAGGGTGGCCGGCGAGGTCTTCTCCTCCGTCGCCCTGCCGGGCCGCTTCATCCTCCTGGGACCCAACCACACGGGGAGGGGGGCGGCGCTGGCCCTGGCGCCCCCGGGGGAGTGGGAGACGCCCCTGGGAAGGGCGCCCGTGGACGGGGAGATGAACCGCGCCCTCCTCGAGGCGTGCCCCCCCCTCAGGGAGGACGCCGCCGCCCATCGCGACGAGCACGCGCTCGAGGTCCAGATCCCCTTCCTGCAGGCGCTCGCCCCCGGCTTCCGTTTTTCGGCCGTCTGCGTCGGGACCGTCGACTATGCCCCCCTGGAGGAGCTGGGGCACGCGATGGCGCTCGTGATCGGGAGGATGGCGGAGCCGGTCCTGCTGGTGTCGAGTTCCGACATGACGCATTACGAAACCGCCGAAGCCGCCTCCCGCCTCGACCGGCTGGCCATCGGGCGGGTCCTGGACCTGGACCCGGCGGGGCTCTACGAAACGGTGCTCGAAAAGGGGATCAGCATGTGCGGCTTCGGGCCCACCGTGGCCGTGCTCGTCGCCTGCCGGGACCTGGGCGCCCGTGCGGGGCGCCTCGTGCGCTACACCCATTCGGGGGAGGTGACGGGCGACCGCGCAAGGGTGGTCGCCTACGCCGGGATCGTCATCGCCTGACGCCCTTCCCCCCCATCCTGTGTGCGTGACAGATGGCCACCGCCAGGGCGTCGGCGGCGTGGTCGGGGGTGGGCAGTTCGGGAAGGCCCAAAATCAGCTGGACCATGGCCTGGACCTGGATTTTTTCGGCGCGGCCGTACCCGACGACGGCGCTCTTGATTTCCAGCGGCGAATATTCCCGGACGTCGAGCCCCCGCCGGGCGGCGACGACGAGAGCGACTCCGCGGGCGTGGCCGAGTTTCAGGGCCGCCTGGACGTTGGCCGAATGGAACACCCCCTCGATCGCCATGACATCGGCCCCCTCCCGGGCGAGGACCGCGTCGAGCTCTTCGAAGATCGTGAGGAGGCGCTGGTGGAACGGGCGCCGGGGCGAGGTCGTGACCGCGCCGAAGAGGATGGTCCGGTGGCGCGAACCGTCGGTATCGATCATCCCGTAGCCGGTGGCCCCGCTCCCGGGGTCGACGCCCAGTATGCGCACCCTACGCGCCCTACGAGGCTTCGGCGTCGAACTCCGACTCGTCGATGTCGAAGTTGGAATAGACGTTCTGGATATCCTCGTGATCTTCCAGCGCCTCCATCAGCTTCAGCATCGTCTGGGCGTTCTTCCCCTCCAGCTTGACGTAGTTCTGGGGGATCATGGAGATCTCGGCCGTCGTCATGGGGATCCCGGCCGCCTCGAGGGCCGCCCTCACCCCCTCCATCTCTTCGGGGGCGGTGATGATTTCGAAACTGTCACCGTCTTCCTTCAGGTCTTCGGCCCCGGCGCCGAGGGCGATTTCCAGGAGCTTGTCCTCCCCGGCCGCCGCCTTTTCCACGACGATGTAGCCCTTCCGGTCGAACATCCAGCCGACGCAGCCCGATTCCCCCAGGTTCCCGCCGTGCTTGGACAGGAGGTGGCGCAGTTCGGCCACCGTGCGGTTCTTGTTGTCGGTCAGCCCCACCATGAAGATGGCGACCCCCCCGGGCCCGTACCCTTCGTAGTTCACGTCCTCGTAGGAAACCCCGGGGAGCTCCCCGGTGCCCCGCATGATCGACCTCTTGATGTTCTCGGCCGGCATATTGCTCGCCTTGGCCGTGGCCACCGCCAGGCGCAACCGCGGATTGGCATCCGGATCGCCGCCGCCCATCCGGGCGGCCGCGGTCATCTCCTTGATCAGGCGGGTGAAAATCCGGCCGCGTTTGGAATCGGTCGCCGCCTTCTTGTGCTTAATGGAATGCCATTTTGAGTGACCTGACATATAATGACTCCTTTTCGTCGAGAGCTGTGTATTTTATCATAATTCGCGCCGGCCTCTAGGTCCTTGTGGGCGCAAAATTCGATTTTTTGCCCGTGGGGGGTCCGCGGGAGGACGGTCGTCCGTCACCGGAATATTTCAGGCGAGGAAAGACATGACACAGGATGAAGTGCTGAATATGTTCAAACAGTCCGGCGCGCTTCTGGAGGGGCATTTCCTGCTCACCTCCGGCCTGCACAGCGACCGCTACCTGCAGTGCGCCCTGGTCCTCGAGCGCCCCGAACAGGCGGCCGCCCTGGGGGCCGCCCTGGCGGGGCGGCTCCGGGAGATCGGGGAGCCACCCGATTGCGTCATCGCCCCCGCCCTGGGGGGCATCCTGGTGGCGCACGAGGTGGCGCGCGCCGCCGGGGTGCGCGCCCTCTTCGCCGAGCGCCAGGACGGCGCTCTCACCCTGCGGCGCGGGTTCGGGATCCGGCCCGGGGAGAAGGCCTTCGTGGTGGAGGACGTCGTCACCACGGGGGGGTCCACCCGCGAAACCATGGCCGTCGTCACCCGGGCGGGGGGGGTCGTCGTCGCGGCCGGCTCCCTGATCGACCGGAGCGGGGGGAAGACCGACCTCGGGGTGCCCCGGACGGCGCTCGCGGTCCTCGACATTCCCACCTACGCGGCCGAGGAGTGCCCCTTATGCAAAGCCGGAAGCAGGGCGATCAAACCGGGCAGCCGATCGTAGGCGGGCGGAACATCCGCCTGACCCTCGCTTTCGACGGAACCGCCTACCGCGGCTGGCAGATCCAGAAGGACGCCCCGACGATCCAGGGACTGGTCTCTTCGGCCCTCGAACGGATCACGGGGGCCGCGGTCAGCCTGACGGGGAGCGGGAGGACCGATGCGGGGACGCACGCGCGCGGGCTGGTGGCGAACTTCCACACCCTTTCCCGCATCCCCCCCGGACGCCTGGTGCGAGCCGTCAACAGCCTGCTTCCAAGGGACATCCGCGTACTCCGGGCGCGGGCGGCGCCGCCGGGGTTCCATGCGCGCAGGAGCGCCCGGAGCAAGGTCTACCGCTACCAGGTTTACCTCGGGAAGATCCTGGCCCCCCACCTGCTGCGGGAGTATTTCCATTACCCGTACCCGGTCGATGTCCCCAGGATGAGGAGGGCCGCGGGGCTGCTCGAGGGGGAACACGACTTTGCGAGCTACGCCAAGACCGGGTCGGCCGTCGGCGGCACCGTCCGGCGGATCGGCCGCTGCGACCTGACGCTGAGGGGGCGGCGGCTCCACCTGACGGTCGAGGGAAACGGGTTTTTGCACCACATGGTCCGCAATATGGCCGGCACCCTGCTTGAAGTGGGCAGGGGGGCCATGCCCCTCGAGGACTTCGCCCTCCTGTTCGAAAAGAGGGACCGCCGCTCGGCCGGCTTTACGGCCCCCGCCCACGGCCTCGTGCTCCTGAAAGTTCGGTACTGAGCCCGGGGGGAATTCTGCTATCATGGTCGCCTGGAGAAAACGGGTATGGAGATGGAGGGTTTCGCCCCTTCCGGAAGCACCGAAGCCGAACTGCTGCAGCGGATTGACGAGGGCCGCCTCCCCCGCCACCTGGCCGTGATCATGGACGGCAACGGCCGCTGGGCGGAATCGCGCCGGCTCCCGAGGGTGGCCGGGCACCGGGAGGGGATCGAGTCGGTCCGGGAAATCGTGGAGAGTTCCGCCCGCCTCGGGCTGGAGGCGCTCACCCTCTACGCTTTTTCGGTGGAAAACTGGAAGAGGCCGCGCTCCGAGGTTCGCACCCTCATGGCGCTGCTCAAGAGGTACCTCCGGCGCGAACTGGACCGGATCCAGGGGCACAACATCCGCTTCGTGGCCATCGGCAGGATCGGGGAGCTGGAGGAATCGGTGCGCGCGGAACTGCAGCATGCCATGCGCGCCACCGCCGGCAACACCGGCATGAGCCTGTACGTCGCCCTGAACTACAGCGGGCGCGCCGAAATCGTCGACGCCTTCAACCTCCTACTGGGGGAACGGAGGATAAACGGGGACGCGGCGCCGGTCGACGAGGAGCTGATCGCGCGCCACCTCTACACTTCCGCGGTCCCCGACCCCGACCTGCTGATCCGGACCAGCGGGGAAATGCGGATCAGCAATTTCCTCCTCTGGCAGATCGCCTATTCGGAAATCTACATCACCCCCACGTACTGGCCCGATTTCAGGCGCCGGCACCTGCTCGAGGCCATCCTGGAATACCAGAAGCGCGACCGGCGCTACGGAGGCCTCCAGGCCCCCTGCGAAGGCGGACGATGAAAAGAATACTCTCGGCGGTCGTTCTCCTCCCCATCGCCGTCCTCGGCGTGCTCTACGCCCCGCCGGTCCTTTACCTGGCCGGCATCGGCGTCATCGGCTCCCTCTGCCTGCACGAATACTTCGGCCTGGTGCGGTCGCTGGGGATCCGGGTCCAGCCGCTCTTCGGGCATGCCGCGTTCTGGATCCTGCTCGTCGCGCTGCGCCAGGGCCGCTTCGCCACCGTCGTCCTTTTCGCGCTCGTGCTGCTCGGGGCCTTCCTGTCGGCCATGTGGCGGCGCGGGTGGCCGATGCGCGACCGGGCGCTGGCCCTCATGGCGGAGTCCCTGGGGCTGTTTTATTTCACCCTCTTTCTTTACCCCGCCCTGCCGATCCGGTACGATTTCGGAGCCGACGGGATGCCGTGGACCGTCATCCTGCTGGCCGTGATCTGGACCGGGGATTCGGCCGCCCTCCTGGCGGGGAAAACGGTGGGGAGGACCCGGTTCGCACCGGAGCTGAGCCCGAAGAAAACCAACGAGGGGGCGCTCGCGGGGCTGCTGGCCGGGGTGGGAATCGCCGTCCTGCTCGAGAGGCTCCTGTTCCCCGCCCTCCCCCTCGGCCACGTCATCGCCGCCTCGGCCCTGGCGGGGGCGTTCGGGCAACTGGGGGACCTGGCGGAATCGATGCTCAAGAGGGCGGCGGCGACGAAGGACAGTTCTCAACTGATACCGGGGCACGGGGGCGCGCTCGACCGAATGGACAGTCTGCTGTTCGCCTTTCCGGTCCTCTATTTCTATCTCACGTTCTTCTGCTGAACGCGGGCGCTGGCCTCCGGCATTCCCCGATCGCCAATCCCGGCCGGGAGTGCTGGAATGACCCATTTTCGGAATGAGACCCATGAAAGTCATCTCCATTCTCGGCTCCACCGGATCGATCGGCACCAACACCCTCCGGGTAACCTCCGCCTTTCCCAAAAAGTTCCGGGTGGCGGGCCTCTGCGGCGGCCGTAACACCGCCCTGCTCGCCGCCCAGGTCGAGGAAATCCAACCCGATATCGCCTCGAGCGCGGACGCGGAAGCCTCCGCCGAGGTCCAGGGCCTTCTGCGCCAGCGGGGCTACCCCATGGCGCGCACCCGGTTCGTCCACGGGCTCGACGGGCATATCGAGGTCGCCTGCCACCCCGAATCCTCCATGGTGCTTTCGGCCATTTCCGGGGCCGCGGGCCTTCTCCCCACCTATTACGCCCTCGAAAACGGCAAGGGGATCGCCCTGGCCAACAAGGAAACCCTGGTCATGGCGGGGGAGCTGATCATGGAGAAGTCGCGCCGGATGCGCGTCCCGATCCTCCCCGTCGACAGCGAACACAACGCGATCCATCAATGCCTGCGAGGGGGGACGGAGGAGGAGGTCGGCCGCCTGATCCTGACCGCCTCCGGCGGCCCCTTCAGGAAAACGCCCAGGGAGAAACTCGCCGACGTGACGCTGGAGGACGCGCTCAACCACCCGACCTGGCGCATGGGACGCAAGATCACCATCGACTCCGCCACGCTGATGAACAAGGGGCTCGAGGTCATCGAGGCCTCCCGGCTGTTCGGGGTCTCCGCCGACAGGATCAGCGTTGTGGTGCACCCGCAGAGCGTGGTCCATTCCATGGTGGAATACATCGACGGCTCGGTGCTGGCGCAGCTCGGACCGACCGACATGCGCATCGCCATCCAGTACGCCCTGACCTACCCGGAGAGGTGGCGGACCCCCCTCCCTTCCCTGGATTTCCAGAAGCTGGCGAACCTGGAGTTCCTGGAGCCGGACCCCGAGAAGTTTCCGTGCCTCGATCTCGCCTACCGGGCGCTCAGGGCGGGGGGGACCGCCCCGGCGGCCCTCAACGCGGCCAACGAGATCGCGGTGGAGGGGTTCCTCGACAGGGCCATCTCTTTCCAGGACATCCCCCGGATCATCGAAACGGTGCTCGACGCCCACAAGCCCGGGAAGGCGGCGGAACTGGAAGACATCCTGGAGGCCGACCGGTGGGCGCGCGAGGCGGCCAGGGCCTGTTGCCCGCACCGCCGGAGGACGGTTTCCGGCGGAGGGGCCTAGGCGGCTCCGCTATTGAGCCGACGGCTTCCATGGGGCATCCTATGAGGGACGGGGGAGGGAGATCGATTTGCTGTTGACTATTCTAGCCTTTATCGTGGTCCTGGGCATCACCATCACCGTGCACGAGTTCGGCCACTTCGCCATGGCCAAGCTCCTGAAGATCCGGGTCCTGGTCTTTTCGCTGGGTTTCGGCCCCCGCCTGATCGGTTTCACGCGCGGGGGAACGGAATATCGCCTGAGCCCGATCCCCATCGGCGGATACGTGAAAATGGCGGGAGAAGCCTACGAGGAACACAAGGGCTCCACGGACGAGTTTCTGTCCCACCCCAAGTGGCACCGGTTCCTGGTGGCGGTCGCCGGCCCCATGATGAACATCCTGCTCGCCGTGCTCATCCTCACGGTCTCCTACATGCAGGGGGTGTCCGCCCCGAGATACCCGAAGGAACCGGCCGTGGTCGGCCCCGTAGCCGCCGGTTCCCCGGCTGCCGATGCCGGGCTCCAGACGGGAGACCGGGTCCTCTCCGTCAGCGGCAACCGCATCGAAACCTGGGAGGACCTCGAAGTGGCGCTGGGCACGGCGGCGAAAGACGCCCTGGACGTCGAGGTCGCGCGCGACGGCCGGGTGCTGCCGCTGCACCTGGAGCCCCCCCCCGACGAAACGACGGTCGATGCCGCGGCGCTGGGGTTCAAGTTCCCCCTCGAGCGGACCATCGTCTACACGGTCGACACCGAATCCCCCGCCTACCGGGCCGGGCTCCGGGACGGGGACGAGATCCTGTCGGTACGGAAAAACGGCCGGACGGGCGAGGATTACAGCCGGATCCTGAACATCATTTCGGAGAGCGAGGGGGTCCCCCTCAGGTTCCGGGTCCGAAGGCCCGGCGCAGGGGAAGACAGGGAAAAGGTGTGGGAATCCCCCGCCCCCCCGGGGGGCCGGATCCTCGATCTCACCATCACGCCCGTCAGGGAGAACGGCCGCGTGATCGTGGGATTCGTGGCCGATTACCCCTCCGATCTCCAGAAATTCGGAGTCCTGGGGGCCCTGACGCAATCGGTGCGGCGCAATTTCGAGTTGTCGGCGCTGACGTTCCGCATCATCGGAAGGATTTTGAAGGGATCGGCCTCGGTAAAGACGCTGTCGGGACCGATCGAGATCGCCCGGATATCCGGGAGCGCCGCCCGCACGGGCAGCGCCCGGGTTTTCTTCGGATTCCTCGGTTTGATCAGCCTTCAGCTGGGGGTTTTCAACCTGCTCCCGATCCCGATCCTGGACGGGGGCGTGATCGCCCTGCTCCTGGTGGAGGGGATCCTGCGAAGGGATCTCAGCATCAACCTGAAGGAGAAGATCGTACAGGCCGGATTCCTGTTCCTCATCCTCCTGATGGGTTTCGTGGTGTTCAACGACCTGACCAAGATCCTCAACCTCGACAGGATCCTCCCCTGATCCCGACGCGCTCGAACCTATTCGAAACTGGCGATGGCCGCCCGCTCGTCGTCGAACACCTGGAACACCGTCAGGAGCTTCGTGATCTGCAGCAGTTCGTGGATCTTCTTGGTCAGGTTGAGCAGCTTGAGCTGCCCGCCGCTGTTGGTCACCGTCGTGTAGGTGCTCACCAGTTCGCCGATCCCGGAACTGTCGATATAGTTCACGTCCGCAAGATTGAGAACGATCTTGTTCCCCTTGTCCTTCAGGATGTCGCGTACCGTGTTGCGCACCGTCATGGTGCCTTCACCCAGCGTGATCTTGCCGCTGCAGTCCAGGATGTGAACGTCCCTGACCATACGTTGTTCGATCTTCATTTCCACTCTCCTCAGATAGTAGGAATCCTTTTCACCATGTAGACTTCGGTCCCCCCCTGGGGGAGAGACCGGAACTCGACCTCATCCATGAAGGTGCGGATATAGAATATCCCCCGCCCGCTCGGTTTGAGCAGGTTGTCCGCATCGAGGGGACTGGGGATGCTGTCCGCCTGAAACCCCTGCCCCTGGTCCCGGACGGTAACACCCAGCCTGTCGGGCTCAACCGCGAAACAGATATCGACGGTCTTGCCGGAATCGAGCTTGTTGCCGTGCTGGATGGCGTTGGTCACCGATTCGCGGACCGACATCCCGATCCAGTGGGCCGTATCCTCATCGAAGCGCATAAAATCGGTGATGCAGTCCGTGAGGGTCTGGATGAGTTCGAGGTTTTCCAGCGCGCTGTTGATGATGACCTCGATCTCGTTGGCTATTCTCTTCATGGGGCGGCATCTGCAAGACTCGTAATCACTTGTAAAAAAAGTCCTTAAGGGCGCCAGATCCTCATCTTAATCGGCCCGCTTCCGCCCTGTCAAGAGCTATCGCGTCCCGGTCGGGCCAGAAAGAAAGCTACCGCGTCCCGGGGGAAGTCTCAAGGGGGATCGAGCGAATTACTGGACCCGTCCCCTTTCCTCCCGGTCCCCCCGCGTACGGCCCGGGGGCGGGTCGGCGGGCGGCCTGGCCCGGAGCGCGATCCTGCCGAGCAGCATCTCCACTTCCCCGAGGAGCCTGGCCACCTCCCGCTCCCTCCCGGCGAGGGCCTCCTCCCGGCGCTCGAATTCCTTTTCGCCTGCCTCGTGCCTTTCCATCGCCCTCTTCCGGAGCGACTGCAGCTCCTCCTCGAACCTGCGCCGGGCTTCCGCCTGCTCAGCCTCCCGGACGCGGGCCTGCTCCGCCCGGAGGCGTTCGAGGTTCTCCCTTTCCAGGCGCTGCTCTTCCCGCAACCGGCCGAGCGCCTCCACCGAGGCTTCGACTTCGTGCAGCGTCCCGAGCTCCCCCCTTTTCCGCGTGATCTCCAGTTCCGTTTCCCGGAGACGTTCCGAGGCGTCGGCCACCTTCCGGGAGAGGTCCCCGAGGATGCGGGTCAGCTCGGAACTGAGGGCAAGGAAGGCCTGCTTCTGGAGCTCGAGGGAGGAAAGGGCCCGGGCCGGATCGCCGTCGCCGCGAGCGCGCCGGCGCTCCTCCGGGTGGTCGTTATCGCTCATCATCCTGGCGTCCTCCCGCGGCCGCCGACAGGGGAATGAATTTGGTGGTTCCCGATGACGGCTCCAGTATATAACATAGGCGGAAAAAGTCGCCTGTTTTGACGCCGCCGTGGCATTTTTCCCGGGCGCGCGCGGGCGCCATCGGGGGATTCCACGACACCGTCATGACCGACTCCACAGAGGACAGGATCGAAGAGCTGCGCAGGATCATCGAATATCACAACCACCGCTATTACATCGAGGCCGCCCCCGAAATCAGCGACCTGGAGTTCGACCGCCTCATGCTCGAGCTCCGGGACCTCGAGCAGCGGCACCCCGAGAGGATCACCCCTTCGAGCCCCACCCGGCGGGTGGGCGGCGGGCCGATCGAAGGTTTCCGCTCGGTCCCGCACCCGGTCCCCATGCTCTCGATCGAAAACACCTACAACGAGGAGGAGGTGCGTGAATTCGATGGCCGCATCCGGCGGCTCCTGGAAGGGGCGGCCCCCCGTTACATCGTGGAACAGAAGATCGACGGGGTGTCGGCCTCCCTGCTGTACGAAAACGGCCTGTTCTCCCTCGGTCTCACCCGCGGGGACGGCGCGCGGGGGGACGACATCACGCACAACCTGCGCACCGTTCGGGACATCCCGCTCCGCCTGATCGGCTCCCCTCCGCCGGTTCTGGAGGTGCGGGGCGAAGTCTACATGACCCACTCCGAGCTTTCGCGCCTGAACCGGCTGCAGGCCGAAGCGGGGGAACGCGTCTTCGCCAACTGCCGGAACGCGACCGCCGGGAGCCTCAAGCTCCTGGACCCCCGCCAGAGCAGCCGGCGGAACCTCCGCTTCTTCGCCCACAGCGAGGGGCGCCTCGTGGGGCTGGGGCTCTCTTCCCACCTGGAATTTTTGGAGAGGGTGCGCGCCTTCGGGATCCCGGCCGTCCCCCACGGCGGGATCTTCGACTCGATCGACGGAGCGCTGGCCTGGTGCGCCGATGCGCTCGAGTCGCGCGAGGGCCTCGATTACGAGACGGACGGCCTGGTCATCAAGATCGACGGCTTCGCCCAGAGGGAGCGCCTCGGCGCCACCTCCAAGTCCCCCCGGTGGGTCATCGCCCTCAAGGTGGAGCTCTGGCAGGCGGAGACGCGGGTCCTCGACATCCGCGTGCAGGTGGGAAAGGGCGGCACCCTCACTCCCGTGGCCGAACTGGAGACGGTGGAGATCGCGGGGACGCGCGTGTCCCGCGTCAGCCTGCACAACGCCGACGAGATCGCCCGCAAGGACATCCGCATCGGGGATCATGTCGTCGTCGAAAAGGCGGGCAAGATCATCCCGCACGTGGTGCGGGTGGAACTGGAAAAGCGCACGGGCACGGAGCTCCCCTACCTCTTCCCCACGGAGTGCCCCGTCTGCCGGGGGGAGGTGGGGCGGGACGAGGGGGGGGTCTATATCCGCTGCCTGAACCCCTCCTGCCCGGCGCAGCTCAAGGAGCGGGTGCGCTACCTGGCCTCGCGCAAGGCGCTCGACATCGAGGGGCTCGGACCGGCCCTGATCGACCAGCTCGTGGACCGGGGGCTGGTGTCCTCCCTCACAGATATCTACGCCCTGACGGCCCGGCAGCTCGAGGGGCTGGAGAGGATGGGGGAAAAATCGGCGCAGAACCTCGTCGAGGCGGTCCGCGCGAGCAAGGGGAGGGGGCTGGAGCGCGTACTCGCCGGACTCGGGATCCGCCACATCGGGGAACGCAACGCCCGGCTGCTGGCGGGGGAATTCGGGGATATCCGGAGCCTCACGGAGGCGACCGAGGAAAGGCTGGCCGCGATCGGCGGCATCGGCCCGGTCGTGGCCGAGAGCGTCTACCGCTTTTTCCGCAGCCGCGCCGGCAGGGACATCGTCCGGGAACTCGGGCGCCACGGCGTGGACCTCACGGCCGGGAGCGGCGCCGCGCGCCCCCGGGAGCACGAGGAGTTCCGGGACCGGACCTTCGTCGTCACCGGGACCCTGAGCCGTCACGGCCGCGCCGAAATGGAGGCCCTCATCCGCAAACTGGGGGGGAAGACGACGTCGGCCGTTTCGCGCAAGACCGATTTCGTCGTGGCGGGGCGCGACCCGGGCGGCAAGCTGGAAAAGGCGCGCGTCCTGGGGGTCCGGGTGCTCGACGAGGAGGAGTTCGAGCGGATGGCGGGGCTCTCCGGCGCTCCCGTCCCCGGGGAGCCGGCCGGCGACGGGGATTGACGGCGGCGCCCGTTCTCAGAGCCGGGAGGGGAGGGAGCGCCGGTAGAGGACGTGGCGCCCTCTTTTCCCCTCGACCCCGACCGCGCCCATGACGCGCAGGGAGTAAGCCATCTTCTGGGCGAGCCAGGCCGGCTGCCCCGTCGCCTCCGCCAGCTCCCGGGTGGTGAACAGTTCGGGCACCTCGTCCGGAAGCAGCGCCAGCATGTCCGCGGGCGTCTCGAACAGCATCCGGCCGATGACGCGGACCAGCCGCCGTTCGTGAACCCCCCACCCCTTGCGCGCCCGGCAGCTCCCCGGGCGGCGGCGGCGCACCTCCTCCGCCGCGACCAGGGCGACCTCCAGCGTGAAATTGGGGTGGGACATGAGCGCCGCCACGCTCACGAACTCCTCGAACAGCGACTCGATCGCCCCGCGCGCGGGGCTGCGGCGCCGGCCGAGGGTGCGCCGGCCGCCCCCCGACTGCCGCACGATCACCTTCTCCCGGACGAGGGGGTAGAGAAGCCGGACGGGGTGGCGCTCGACGAGGTCCGCGAGCTTCCGGCGGATGCCGGAGAGGTTGCGGGTCTGGATCTCGATCAGCAGTTCGCCGCGCACGATGTCCACGGTGAACCCGTCCACGGGGACTTCGACCCGGTCGCCCGGGAGGCACAGCAGCCGCTTCAGCTCCGCGTGCAGCGGCCTCTCGTTCAGGGTTCCGATCCCGCTGGTCGCCATCGTCCTCCGCCGTCCGACCGGAGCATACAGGAAGCGGGGAGGTTTGTGATCCCCCAACCTCAAAACATATTTGCATTCGGGGAGAAATCCCTTCAAAATTACGGGTTTTCAGAGGCCGCGATGATCATTGCCCTGGACCGGTCGATCCCCTACTGGCAGGAGTTCTTCTCCGGCGTGGGCGAGGTCCGGCCTTTCGAGGGACGGTGCGTGACGCCCGGGGAGATC
This sequence comes from Acidobacteriota bacterium, assembly GCA_012729555.1. Taxonomy (NCBI): domain Bacteria; kingdom Pseudomonadati; phylum Acidobacteriota; species Acidobacteriota bacterium. The sequence continues at coordinate 35,264 of JAAYCX010000081.1, read as the reverse complement.
CGCGGCGCAGACGCCCTGATCGTACGTACCGTCACCCCGGTCGACGCCTCCCTCCTGGAAGGGAGCACCGTGCGCTTCGTCGGTGCGGCCAGCGCCGGGATGGACCACGTCGACTCCGGGTACCTCGGCGGCAGGGGGATCCACTTCTGCTACGCGGCCGGCTGCAACGCCGAGGCGGTGTCCGACTATGTCCTGGCGGCCCTTCATGCCGTGGCGGCGCGCCGCGGGTGGGACCTCGGCGACAGGTCCCTGGCCGTCATCGGCGTCGGCCACGTCGGTTCGCGCGTCGCCCGCAGGGCGTGCGCCCTCGGGATGGAGGTTCTCCTGTGCGACCCGCCGCTCGCCCTCCTGACGGGGGACGCCCGCTACAGGCCGCTGGACCAGGTGCTTTCGGCCGACATCCTGACCTTTCATGTCCCCCTGGTCTCCGGCGGGCCCTTCCCGACGCGGCACATGGTCGGCCGGGAGCTTCTCGGGCGCCTCTCCCCGCACCAGGTCGTGATCAACACCTCCCGCGGCGGCGTGGTCGACGGGGAGAGCCTGGAATCGGCCCTCCGGGCGAACTCCCTCTCCGGCGCCGTCCTCGACGTGTGGGAGGGGGAACCCCGGATCGACTACGACCTCCTGGAGACGGCGGAGATCGGGACCCCGCACATCGCCGGGAGCTCGCTGGAGGGGAAGATCAACGCCACCGCGATGATCGCGGCGGAATGCGCCCGGTTTTTCGGTTACCGGAATCGGGTGAAGAATGATACTTTGTACCCGGAACCGGGACTCGTCCGGCCCGCCGGGGGGACGCGGGGGGGGGAAGCGATATCGGGCGTGCTCGCCCGCATTCTCGACCTCGGGCGCGAGGACGCCGGCCTCCGGGCGCTTGCGGCCGCTTCCCCGGAGGAGGCCGCCCGGGGTTTCGAGCGGCTGCGCACGGAACGTACATTGAGGCCCCAATTCTCCCGCACCGTCGTGGAACTGGGCAGCGAGCACGCGGGCCTGGCCGGGATCTTCTCCGGGATCGGTTTCCGGTGCCGCATCCGGCCCTGAACCCGGCGCCCGGGTTCCCCGGGGAGGCAGTCTGAAGATGGCGACTATTGCGTGGCACGGCCTCCAGTGGCTGTTGCTGATCCCGGCGGTCGGCGGCTCCGTTTACGCGGTTCTCTGCATCCTGGCCGTCCTGCGCTTCCGCGCGCGGGCGGGCTCCCGGCCCGCCCCCCCTCCCGCGTCCTGGCCCCCCGTCACGATCCTGAAGCCGGTCCACGGCCTGGAAAAGGACCAGCGGCGGAACCTGCGGAGCGCCTGCCTGCAGGATTACCCGGAGTATGAGGTCGTGTTCTCGGTCCAGGACGGCGACGACCCCGCCCTCCCGCTCCTGTACGAAATCCAGCGGGAGTTCGGCCCCGGCCGCGTCACCGTCGCCGTGGAGAACGTCCGCCACGGCACCAACGGCAAAATCAACAACATGATGGGGGGACTCCGGCACGCCCGTCATGACGTGCTGGTGATCAGCGACAGCGACGTCCGCCTCGAGCCCGACTACCTGAAGACCATCGTCGCTCCGCTCGGCGACCCGGAGGTCGGGTGCGTCTGCACCCTCTACAAGGCCGCGGGCGCCGCCTCCTGGTACGAGCGGATGGAACTGCTGACGCTGAACGCCGACTTCATGGCCAACGTCCTGTTCGCCCACGTCAGCGGCGCCTCCCGGTTCTGCCTCGGGGCGTCCGCCGCCCTCCACCGCTCCACCCTGGAGCGGATCGGGGGCCTGGAGGCCCTCTCCGACTACCTCGTGGAAGACTACGAAATGGGCCGCCGCATCTGGGGGCTGGGAAAGGAAGTCGCCATCGTACCCTATTTCGTCGACACCGTCGTCGACCTCAAGAGCCCCTCCCACTGGTGGAGCCACCAGGTCTACTGGGACCAGAACACGCGGGCCGCGCGCCCCTACGCGTTCTTCGCCACGGCGCTGGTGCGTTCGGTCCCCTTCGCCCTCCTGTTCGCCCTGGCGCGCCCGGGCGACCCCCTGGGATGGTGGGTGTTCGCGGGCGCCGCGGCGCTGCGGCTGGTTTCGGCCGCCGTGATCCTCGGCCCGGGGCTCGGCGACCGGGAGGGGGTGCGCAGCCTCGGCCTGCTCCTGCCGCGCGACCTCTCCTCCCTGGTCACCTGGATGCTGGCCTTCACCAAGCGCACGACGACATGGCGCGGCGCCCGCTTCATTCTCACCCGGGACGGACGCCTGGTGGCCCGGGACCCAATGACGAAGGACAGGCTGCGAACGGCCCACTGACGGCCCGCCGCACGAGCTTCGGGCGGCACGGGGGACACGGTGAAAAACATCATTATCACGGGGGACGATTTCGGGCTGGCCCTGCCTGTGAACGAGGCGATCGCCAGGGCCCACGACGAGGGGGTTCTCACCTCGGCCAGCCTCATGGTGGGCGCCCCCTTTTCCGGGGACGCCGTGGAGCGCGCGCGGCGCGCCCCCACCCTCCGCGTGGGGCTCCATCTCACCCTGGTCGAGGGGCGCCCGGTGCTGCCGCCCGAAAGGGTGCCCGACCTCGTCGACGCCGGCGGCCGTTTTTCCACGCACCTCGCGCAGAGCGGGTTCCGCTTCTTCTTCCTGCCCCGGGTCCGCAGGCAGCTGGAGATGGAGATCCGGGCCCAGTTCGAGGCGTTCGGCGCGACGGGGCTGGACCTCGACCACGCCGACGCGCACAACCATATGCATCTTCACCCGACGATCCTGGGGCTGATGCTGAAAACGGGAAGGGAATACGGGTTGCACTCCGTGCGCCTCCCCGCGGAACCGCCGCTCCGATCCTGGAGGGCCGCACGGCGGAGGCTGGGGGCGCGGACCGCGTCCCGCGCCTTCCTCTCCCCCTGGACCCGCCTGATGCGGCACCGGCTGCGCCGGGCCGGGATGAGGCACAACGACGCCCTGTTCGGGATGACCGACAGCGGCGCCATGACGGAGGACCTCGTCCTGCGCCTCCTCTCCGAGCTTCCGCCGGGGGTCACGGAGTTCTGTTTCCACCCGGCCACGGGGCGGGCCCCGGAAATCGACGGCCCCATGCCCGATTACCGGCACGAGGAGGAATTCCGGGCCCTCACCGGCCCGCGCCTGAGGAGGGCGCTGCAGGAAAGACGCATCCGGCCGATCGCCTTCGGCGATCTGCCGTCACCGGCTCTGAAGCCGCAACCCCCACTCAAGAAAGGAAGACCATGAACCCGGTACCCGCAGCCAGAATCCAGTTCCTCCCCGAGGACAGGGCATGGATCGCCGACAGGATCCAGGAGGTGCTGGCCAGCGGCCAGCTGACCCTGGGAAAATATGGTTCGCAATTCGAGAAGGCGTTCTCCGAATTCTGCGGAATCCGTCACGCCATCGCCGTGAGCAGCGGCACGAGCGCGCTCGAGATCCTCTTCCGCACCATCGGCGTCGAGGGGAAGAAGGTCATCGTCCCCTCCAACACCTTCTTCGCCACGGCCGCGGCGGTGGTGCACGCGGGGGGGATCCCCGTCTTCGCCGACATGGACCCGGAAACGTTCGCCCTCGGCCCGGAAACGGTGAAGCCGCTGCTGGAACCCGGGGTCGCGGGGATCGTGACCGTCCACATCGGCGGCGTCGTTTCCCCCCGCATGCCCGATCTGGTCTCCCTGGCCCGGGAGAAGGGGCTCTTCCTGGTGGAGGACGCCGCGCACGCCCACGGCTCTTCCCATGGATCCACCGGCGCGGGGGGCTTCGGGCTCGGCGCGACCTTCAGCTTCTACCCCACCAAGGTCATGACCTCGGCCGAAGGGGGAATGATCGTGACCGGCGACGAAAGGCTCGCGGAGGAAGCCCGCATCTACCGGGACCAGGGGAAAAAGAGTTTTACGGAGAACGCCCACGTGCGCATGGGGCACAACTGGCGCCTCTCGGAGCCCCACGCCATCATCGGGCTCAAACACCTCGAGCGCCTTCCCGCCATGATCGCCGACCGGCAGGCGATCGCCGCCCTGTACGACCGGGGGCTGCGGGCGTTCAAAAACCTGGCGCCCCTCCCGGTTCCGGCCGGCGGGACCTGCAACTACTACAAGTACATCGCGGTCCTCAGACGCGCGACCGACCGGAGGGAACTGAAAAGGGTGCTGCGGGAGCGTTACGCCGTCTCCCTGGCGGGAGAGGTCTACGAGGCGCCCCTGCACCTGCAGCCCGTATTCACCCGGTACGCCCGGGGTCCGCTGCCCGTCTCGGAAGACCTCTGTTCCCGCCACATCTGCCTCCCGATCTTCTCGGGGATGGCGGAGGAGGATGCCGTGCGCGTGCTCGCCGCGCTCGAGCAGGTCGTCGGGTGACCGGGCCCGGCCGGCCGCGTGCGAGGCGCGCCGGCCGGCGCGTCCGTCAGATGCGGCGCCACCAGGCGTAGTGGTCCCGGTGCAGTTCGTCCATGCCCGGCATCCGGTAGAACACCGTTTCCGCCCCCGAGGCGAGCCAGAACCCGTGCTTGATCGATTTGTAGCTGACGAAATCGAGATTGGGGTTCAGGTTGACGGTCTTGGTCTTCTTGCGCGGGTCTTCCTGGAGTTCCTTGACCGCCGTCGGCAGGTTGGTGGGGTTGACGTTCGGGAGCGGCCCCATGTTGTAACCGTAGATCTCGTTGCTCGCGACGAACTCCTCCACGTTGAGGTCGTACTCGGTGAAAAAGATCCTGGGCGCCCCCTTCGACCAGGTCTCCTCGGTGATGTAATGGCCGAACCGGCGCGGATCGAGGCAGGAGGCGACCAGGAGGCGCAGGGGACAGATCTCCTGGTAGAGCCGGATGCGGTTCCTGTCGCCTGCGGCCTCCGGTTCCGGCGAACGCTCGAGCCCGAGCACGGCGCCGTCGGTCGTCACCAGGTAAAGCTTGCCCAGCGCCGGAAAATCGACGTGCTCCAGCACCCGGTAGGACTTGACGAACTTGGAGCGTTTCGGCCTCCCCGGGATCCCCGACTCGGTGATCCTCAGGTAGTCGTCGATCCGGAAGTAGTCGTTGCGGTAGTCGCTGTCCACCTCGGCGAAGATCACCTTGCCGCTGAAATGCCTGGGGCTGCCGACCGAGTAGTGCTTGCCGAATTCCTCGGGGGTGAGCTGGGACGCCACCAGGGCCTCGTTGGGAAACAGAATCAGGTACAGGTGCTTGGGGAACTCCGCCATAGATGCCTCCTTGTCCTCCGCCCGATTGCCAGGCGCCGCATGCCTTCAGTGTATCACGAAAGAAACTTTCATCCCATCCCGCCCGCCCTCATTCTGCGCCGGCGCAGCCCGAGTTTCCAGGCCTCGATGAAGAGGAGGGTCAGCAGGGAGGTCGCCGCCGCGACCGCCAGGTCGGCCGGCGGCATGGGAACGGTGGCGAAAATCCGGTTCCCCGCCGGCGTATAGATGACGGCCGCCTGCAGGAGCACGGTCATCAGGACGGCGCCGACCATGGCCCGGTTTCCCCACGGCCCCATCCGCAGCAGCGACTCCTCCTCCGACCTCGCCTCCAGCGCCACGACCAGCTGGGTCAGCACCAGGACGGTGAACACCGTCGTCTGCCAGGCGGGGTCCCCGAGGCGCCAGAGCTCCCACGCGGTCCCGATGGCGATGACGCTCATCAGGACCCCGACGACGCCGATGAAAGAGACCATTTCACGGCTGAAGACGCCCGAGTCCCGCGGGTGGGGGGGGCGCCGCATCACGTTCTTCTCGGCGGGCTCGACCCCGAGGGCGAGCGCCGGGGCGCCGTCGGTGACCAGGTTCATCCAGAGGATCTGCAGCGGCAGCAGGGGAAGGGGCATGCCCAGGAGCGGCCCCAGGAGCATCACGGCGATCTCGCTGGCGTTGCACGTCAGCAGGTACCGGATGAAGCGGCGGATATTGTCGTAGATGATCCTTCCCTCCTCGACCGCGGCCACGATGGTGGCGAAGTTGTCGTCGAGCAGGATCATGTCCGAGGCGTTCTTGGCGACATCGGTCCCCGTGATCCCCATGGCCACCCCGATATCGGCCTTCTTCAGGGCGGGCGCGTCGTTGACGCCGTCCCCCGTCATGGACACGACCTCCCCCCGGCCCTGGTAGGCGTCGATCAGCTTGAGCTTGTGCTCGGGGGAAACGCGGGCGAAGACCGAAACCCGGCGGGTCGCCTCCACCAGCTCGTCGGCCGAGAGGCGTTCGATTTCGGCCCCCGTCAGGAACAGGTCGTTATCCGATATCCCGATCTGCCGGGCGATGTGCCTCGCGGTCAGGGGATGGTCCCCCGTGATCATGGCCGTTCGGATGCCGGCGCCGTGGCAGGCGGCCACCGCGTCGCTGACCTCGGGACGCGGGGGGTCGATCATGCCGAAGAGTCCGAGGAGGACGATGCCGTTTTCCACCGCCTTTTCCGTGGTCTCCTCCGGGGTCCGGTCCCACGGGCGCATGCCCACGGCCAGGACCCGCATCCCCTGGGCCGCCATGTCGTCGTGAGACGCCTGGATCCGACCTTTCCAGGCATCGTCCAGTTCCAGGGTTTTCCCCTCCACCCACACATGGCGGGAGACCGAAAGCAACCCGTCCAGGGCGCCCTTGGTGAAGGCGATGAAAGGGGGAGTTTCGGCCCGCTCCCGCCGGTCCCAGAAGGAACGGAGGCTTTCCGGGATTTCGGTGTCGGCCCGGGGAAAACGGTGCAGCGTGGTCATGCGCTTGCGGACCGAATCGAAGGGGACCTCCCCGACACGGGGGAACGCCCGCTCCAGGTCGTTTTTGAGGATGCCGGAGCAGGCGGCGGCCAGGGCCAGGGCCCCTTCGGTGGGATCTCCGACCGCGCGGTGGAGCCCCCCGCGCTCCTCCCCGCCGCCCGCGAGCTCGGCGTCGTTGCAGAGCGCCCCCGCCGCCAGGAGCAGGTCGAGCGTGGGCCACACGCCCGGGGGAGGGTTCTGACCGCTGGGCTTGAGGGTGAACGAACCCCCGTCCTCGCACTGGTCCAGCCGCACCGTGTGATTGGCCACGTCGAGGGCGATGACGCTCATCCGGTTCAGGGTCAGGGTCCCCGTCTTGTCCGAGCAGATGCGGGTGACGGAACCGAGCGTCTCCACGGCCGGGAGCTTGCGGATGAGGGCCTTGCGCCGGAGCATGCGCTGGGCCCCCAGCGAAAGCGCGATCGTGACCACGGCCGTCAGCGCCTCGGGCACCGCCGCAACCGCCAGGCTCACGGCCGTCAGGAGCAGCTCCTCGATGCTGCTCCGTCCCCGGATCCACCCGAGCAGGAACACCAGGGCCACCAACCCGAGCGCCGCCAGGGCCAGGGTCTTCCCGAGGCGGTTGAGCCGCCGCTGCAGCGGGGTGGCCTCCTCGCCGACCGACTGCATCATGCGGGCCACGTGTCCCAGTTCGGTCCGCATCCCGGTTTCGGTCACCGCGAAGGTGCCCCGGCCGTAGGCCACGACGGTCCCGCTGTAGATCATGTTGCGGCGGTCGCCGAGCGCCTTGGCGGAATCGAGCCGGAGTTCGGCCGTTTTCTCCACCGGCTCCGACTCCCCCGTCAGTGCCGACTCGTCGACGCGCAGGTTGACCCCATCGAGAATCCTCCCGTCCGCGGGGACGATATTGCCGGTCTCCACGATCACGATGTCTCCCGGCACCAGTTCCCGCGCGGAGAGTTCCAGCACCCGCCCGCCCCGGCGGACCCGCACGACCGGCACCGCCATCCGCTTGAGGGCCGCCATCGACTCTTCCGCCTTCGCTTCCTGCAGGTAGCCGAACACCGCGTTGAGCAGGACGATGACGAGGATGACCACGGCCTCCAGCCAGTCGCCCAGCAGGCCGCTCACCAGGGCCGCGATCAGCAGGAGCACCGTCAGCACCCCGCTGAGCTGCTCGCCCAGGATGCGCCACCGGGTCCGCCCCTCCTTCCCCTCCAGTTCGTTCCAGCCGTGCTCCTCGCGGAGAGCGGCGATGGCTTCATCGGAGAGCCCCCGGGAGGCGTCGCTCCCGAGTTTCCCCACCACTTCGGGTGCCGCCAGGGTATGCCATTCGCTTTTCATAGGTGACGGAATTATAGTGCCCCGCAAATCGGGACACCAATAAATTCCCCGCCCCGGGCGCCGGCCATTTTTCGGCGAAGACGTCATTGTGGCCCGCCCCCCCGACGGGGATAATGGCGGGATGGAAAAGAGAGACGCAGACATCGAAAAGCTGGCGCTCCTCGTCGAAAAGCTCCGCGGCGAGGACGGGTGCCCCTGGGACCGGGAGCAGACGAGGGAAACCCTGAAGCCGATGCTGATCGAGGAGGCCTTCGAGGTGCTGGAGGCCCTCGACTCGGAGGAACCGGAGGAGCTCAAGGACGAACTGGGGGACCTGCTGTTCCAGGTGGTCTTTCACGCCCAGATCGCCCGCGAGCGGGGGGAATTCGACCTGGCCTCCGTCATCGACCGCTCCTGCGAGAAGATGACGCGCCGGCATCCGCACATCTTCGGGGGAGCCGACCTCAAAACGGCGGACGAGGTGCTGAAAAACTGGGAGGACATCAAGGCCGCCGAAAGGGGGGTCGCCAGCGCGTCGAACCCCGGCTCGGACCGGTCGCTGCTCGACGGCATCCCCCCCGGGCTCCCGGCCCTGCACCGGGCCCACCAGATGACGGCCAAGGCTTCCAGGGTCGGTTTCGACTGGGAGAGGCTGGAGGACGTTCTCGCCAAGCTGGGGGAGGAGGCGGGGGAACTGCTGGAGGCCCGGTCGCGGTCGGACGGTGGGAAGGTGGCCGAGGAGGTGGGAGACCTCCTGTTCGCGGCCGTGAACGTCTCGCGGTACCTGGGAGTAGACCCGGAAACGGCGCTCCAGCGCAGCAACCGCAAGTTCCAGCGGCGCTTCCGCTACATGGAGTCGGCGATCAAGCGCCGGGGGCGGGCGCTCAAGGACGCCTCGCTGGAGGAGATGGACACGCTCTGGGAGGAGGCCAAGGACCGGGAGGGTTGACCCCGGCCCCCTCCGCCGGGCCTACGTCACGATGTTGTAGTGCTCGATGTGCATCGTCGGGTCGGACTTCACGATGACGTCCCGCCTGAGGAGATGCCCGAGTTCCTCGATGACGCACGCCTCCGATTCGCGCAGGGCGCGGGCCACGTCGGGATGCACGCGGATCATGAGGTCCCCCCGGTCGTCCAGGTGCTTGCGCATCTTCTCGATTTCGTAATAGATGTTGTGGCAGGTCGTGGCAATCGATTTGACCATCCCGGAACCCGAGCAGTAGGGGCAGGGTTGGCACAGGGACCTTTCCAGCGACTGCTTGACCCGCTTGCGCGTGATCGCCACCAGGCCGAACTCGTTGAACTCCAGGATCTTGGTCGGGGACTTGTCCCGGGCGATCTCCTCGGAGAGGGCGTCCATCACCCGCTTGCGGTTCTTGCGCTCGTCCATATCGATGAAATCGATCACGATGATGCCGCCGAGGTCCCGGAGCCGCACCTGCTGGACGATCACCCTGACCGCCTCGAGATTGGTCCGCGTGATGGTTTCTTCGAGGCTGTTCCCCCGGCCGACGAATTTCCCGGTATTGACGTCGATGCTGACCAGGGCTTCGGTCTGGTTGATGACGATGTAGCCCCCCGATTTCAGCCAGATCTTGGGCTGCAGCAGCTTGTCGATCTCGGGAGTGATGCCGTACTCGTCGAAAATGGAGTTTTCCTTGGTGTACAGCTTCACCCGGTGCACCAGGTTCGGGAAGATCTTGTCGACGAACTCCACGACCCGCTGATATTCCAGCTCGTCGTCGACGCGGATCGAGGCGAACTCGAAGGAGAACTGGTCTCTCAGCAGCCGCTGCACGAGGCTCATTTCCGCATGGACGAGGGCGGGGGCGGATACCTTTTCGGCCCGGGTGCGCATGTCTTCCCAGAGCCTGACCAGGAAATTGAGATCGTTCACCAGGTCTTCTTCGCTGTGCTCCGCGGCGGCGGTGCGCACGATCACCCCACCGGGGAACCTGTCCCGGTGCTTGAGGAGGATCTCCTTCAGTCGCGCCCGCTCGGTGTCCGACCCGATCTTCCGGGAAACCCCGATATGCTCCACCGTCGGCATGTATACCAGGTAACGCCCCGGGAGGGCGATGTGGCTGGTGACCCGGGCCCCCTTCTTCCCTATCGGCTCCTTGGCTACCTGGACCAGCACCTCCTGCCCCTCGTGAAGCATGTCGTCGATCGACTGGTGCTCGGCCCGGTGGGAATGGCGCGCGGCCGTGTACCTCTTGCGCCGCGTCGCCTGGCCCCGGCGCCGGACGAATCCGGGCTTGGAGCCCTCCTCGGCGGCAAACGGCAGGGTTTCGCCGTCGTCGCGGATGGCGGCGGCGTCCGCCGTCGGTTCGGGCGACGGTTCCCCGGGGGCGGGCTCCGGGGACGGGGTCCCGCCTTCAGGCGCCTCGGCGGCGCCGCCCCCCCCCTCCCCGGGCTCCACGGGGAAAGCGGGCAGCGCCGAAGCCCCGGTCAGGACGTCGGCTTCGAAATGCCCCTCCGTTTCCCGGTCCGTCTCCGCACTGATGTTCCAGCGCTCGAGCGGGGCTTCGGATGCCTCCCCCGCGGCCGCGGAGGCCTCGGAGGCGTCCACGGTCTCCCCGGCTTCCGTGCGCGGCTCCGAACGCTCCCTCCGGTCGCGCCAGCGCCCGCGCTCCCCTTTGCGTTCCCGCCGTCCCTGGCGCTCCTGGGTCTCCGGCTCCGGCGCGGCGTCGGCCGGCTCCTCGGGGACGGGGAACACGGTCTCGCACTCCTCGCTCTCCTCGACGAAATCGGAAACGTAAAGAAAGGCGTCCTTCTCCAGCCCGATGTTGACGAAAGCCGACTGCATCCCGGGAAGGACCTTGGTCACCCTCCCCTTGTAGGTGTTGGACAGGATGCCCCGGTTTCCATGGCGTTCAATATAGAGTTCGGCCAGCTGGTCCTCTTCCAGGATGGCGACTCTCGTTTCCAGAGCCGTGCTGGAAACGATCATGTCCTTGATCATGGTTTTGCTCCCGTGTCTGAGACACAGGCGCGGTCGATACTTTCCGGTAAGAATCCATGCGGGTCAATACGGGCAGGGCCCTGCGGACCACAGGCACTCCAGATTATGGATACGACTGAAAAACAAAAGCAAACCCGCCTTTTCGGGAAACCGGGCGGCAGGCGCGCTCAGATCCGGCGACAGGGCCGGAGGGGATGCGCAAAGGCATCCGCCTTCGCACTCCCGTGACTAGCGACGCGTCCCGTTGCCGCTTCCAGGTTCCCGGATACAACCCGTTTCGTTGAGTTCCGCCCTCAGTATCGAGCAGCGACTGGTCATTCTTGTGATGGCCTCAAAAGGGCCGGATAACTGTTTTCAATATCCACTTATAATGGCTCAACCATTGGTATTCGATGGGCCCGGGCCTCCCGGGAGATACAATCCAACAGTCCATGGTAATTGGCGCACGCACCGAATGCAAGCAAACGTTCCGGCGGCGCCGTCAGTTGACATAGCGCCTCATCCGGATTCCCATGCACAGGCTCATGCCGACGAAGAACGAAATCAGGGAAGATCCGCCGGCGCTGACGAAGGGGAGCGGGATGCCCACGATCGGAAGCAGCCCGACGACCATCCCGATGTTGATGCTCATGTGAAACAGCAGGAGCGCCAGCACGCCGGACACGATCAGGGCGCCGACCCTGTCCTTGGCCTCCGAGGCGGTGCGGAACAGCCGAAAGGCGACAAGGAGGAAAAGGGCCAGGATGGCGATGCTGCCGACGAACCCCTTTTCCTCCGCGAGCACGGCGAAAACAAAATCGGTGAACCGCGCGGGCAGAAAGCCGAGGTGCCCCTGGGACCCCCCGCCGAACCCCTTGCCGAGCGCCCCCCCCGAGCCGACGGCGATCTGCGACTGGATCGTCTGGTAGCCGAAACGCTGGGGGTCGCCCGAGGGGTTGAACACCGTTTCGATGCGGTCCTTCTGGTAGTCCTTGAGGGCGAACCAGGTGAGGGGGGCGGCGACGGCGGCCGCGAGCACGAGCATCACGACGTGCTTCCGGCGTATCCCGGCGATCGCGGAGAGAGCCGCGTAGATGGGAACGAAGGTGACGGCGGTCCCCAAATCCCCCTGCAGCTTGACCAGGAGCGCCGGCACGAAAACGATCAGCCCGCCGATCAGCATTTCCCTCAGCCCCAGGTAATCCCCCTCCAGGCCGGAATAGTACCGGGCCAGGGCCACGATGACCACGATCTTGACCAGTTCCGACGGCTGGACCGACAGGACCCCCAGGTCGATCCAGCTCTTGTTCCCGTGGATGCTGAACCCGAAAATCAGGACCAGCCCCAGGACGGCCATGGCGGCCAGGTAGAGGATCACGATGAAATCGGAGAAAAGATGGTAATCGAAATAGAGGAGGGTGAAGAAGATCACGAGCGAGGCGGCGAGGTACATCACCTGCCGGCCGAAGTAGCTGTCCAGCCCGACGCTCCCCGTGGTGCTCCAGATGGCGACGATGCCGGCTCCCGAAAGGAGGAGCAGAGCCCCGAACAGGAGCCCGTCGAACCCGTGAAACAGCCGCTGATCCGATTCAGTCATGATCCGCCGCCCCCGACGACCGCCGGTTCTGGAAATAGGTTCGGAAGATCTCCCGGGCGACGGGGGCCGCCGCCCCTCCCCCGGAACCTCCATGCTCGATGAAGACGACTACGGCGATTTCGGGGTCGTCCCGGCGGCCGAACCCGGCAAACCAGGCGTGATCGTCCACCCCTTCCCCCAGCCGCTTCGCCGCGTCCTTCCCCACCACCTGAGCGGTTCCGGTCTTGCCGCAGATGTCCTCCCCCGGAACCTCGGCGTTGTGTCCCGTCCCCCAGGCGTTGACGCTTTCCCACATCCCCTGCCGTATTCTCCGGGAATGGGCCTCTGCGATCGGCAGGCGTTTCACCGGCCACCCCCCCTGGGGACTTTCGGCACCCCCTTCCGCGTGGAGGAGCAGATGGGGGGTGACCAGCCGGCCGGCGGTGACCAGGGCGCCGACGGCCCGGAGGAGCTGCACCGGGGTGGTGCTGACGGCCCCCTGTCCGATGGAGACCGAAATGGTCTCCCCCGGGTACCAGGGCTCCCCGCGCGCCTCGCGCTTCCATTCCGGGCTCGGCATGATGCCCCCCCGCTCCCCCGGCAGGTCGATGCCGCTCGGGGACCCCAGCCCCAGCTCGCGGGCAAAAGCGCTGATTCTCTCGATCCCCAGGTCCCGCCCCAGTTCGTAAAAGAAGATATTGCAGGATTTCGCGATCGCCTGCTCCAGGCGCACCGCGCCGTGGCCGCCCTGGTCCCAGCAGTGAAACACCCGTCCGTAATAGCGCGCGCCCCCCCGGCAGACTATGACCGGGTCCTTCTCCAGCACCCCCGCCCGGAAACCGGCGCCCGCCATGATCAGCTTGAAGATGGAGCCCGGCGAGTGGCTGTTCTGGATGGCCCGGTTCTGCATGGGGCGGTCGGGGTGCCGGACCAGCTCCGCCCAGTCGGACCCGGAGATGCGCCGCGAAAAAGCGTTCGGGTCGAAGGCTGGGGAGCTCGCCAGCGCCAGGATCTCCCCGTTGCGGGGATCCATGGCCGCGACCACCCCGACCTTGTCCCGCAGGGCCTCCTCCGCTGCGACCTGGAGCCGCAGGTCCAGCGTCAGCCGCAGTTCGCCGCCGATCATCGGTTCCGATTCGTCCAGGATTTCCACCTCGCGCCCGAGGCTGTCCACCAGCACCCGGCGGACCCCGTCCTTCCCCGCGAGCAGCCGGTTGTAAAACCGTTCCACCCCGCTGCGGCCCACGAGCTGTCCGGCAACGGCCCCCGGGAACCGGTCGCTCCTGAGCTCCTCTTCCGATATTTCCCCCAGGTACCCCAGCAGGTGGGCCGCCAGCGGGCCGTAGCGGTACTGCCTGCGCGGCTCGGGCCCCACCTTGATCTCCGGGTGGTCCCCCCGGTGCGCCTCGATGATGGAGATGTCCTCCATGCCGGCGTTTTCCTTGACGATGAAGGGCCGGTAGAGCCCCGTTCCCCTGTGCCGCTCGAACTGCTTCTCGATCTCCCCCGGGTCGATCCCCAGCTTCCGGGTCAGGAAGTGAACGGTCGCCTCGCGGTCCCTCATGTCTTCGCGGTACACGAGCACGTCGAAGGAGGGCCGGTTGTCCACCAGGGGGACGCCGTTGCGGTCGAGGATGTTCCCCCGCGGCGCCGTCAGGGCGATGCTGCGGACCCGGTTCCGCTCCGCCTTCAGGGCGTATTCGGACCCCTGGATGATCTGCAGCTGCCAGAGCCTCGCCCCGAGGACGAGAAAAATCAACAGCACCGGTATGCGGAACAGGTTCAGGCGTTGCTGTATCAGTTGTCGGTTGGATTCCTGCTCGAGTGCCAAATCTAGCTCAGTGCGCCTTATGCGTCTGAATTCGCCTGTAGCCGTCCATCGCCGCGAACATCACCACCCCCACGCCGGCGGTGATGACGGCCTGCAGAAGGCTGGCGCCGGGGAAGATCCCGCTCGAGGAGCGCTGCATGAACCAGAACAGCAGGTAGATGCTCGCGGAGTTGATGCACGAAGCGGCGGCGAAGATGGAGAACCTGACCCACGGCTGGTCCGCCGTGTTGAACCTTTTCCAGCACTGCCCGATGACGAAAGCGGCCAGGGTCCGCCCGAACCCGTTGTAGCCCAGCGGCCAGCCCAGGGCGGCGTCGAGCAGGATTCCGGTCAGCGATCCCACGAACAGGGCCTGCATCCGGCTGCGGTAGATGGCCCAGTAGGCGGCCAGCAGGAGCGACAGGTCGAGGAAGTTGAACAGGAAAAAGTTCTCCCCGGCGATCATCTGCGCGATGATGGCGAGAAATGAAGACAACGCCAGGAAGATGTATTTCATGGTATCCGGCTCGACGTTTCCGTGATCGGCGGGTCCAGGAGAACCGCCACCTCCTCGAGATGGATCAGGTCCACGAGAGGCTTCACCCTGATCGCCTGGAAGACCCCTTTCCCCTTCTCGACCTCGACCACCCGTCCGATCGTCATCCCCTTGGGCAGAATGCCGTCCAGTCCCGAACTCAGCACGACCTCCCCGACGGCGACCGGGTCCGTGTCGCCGATATATTTCAGCTCGAGCAGCGGGTCGCCGGTTCCGGCCAGGACCCCCGGGGTCCGGCTGTTTTCCAGCATCACGCCGATCGCGGCGCCGGGGTTGGTGATCAACTGGACCTGGGCCTGATCGGCCGACACCAGCAGGACCCTTCCGACGATCCCCTCCCCCGAAATGACCGGGGCGTCGACCCGGACACCGTGCCGCTTGCCCCGGTCGATGTAGACGAGGTTGGCGAGAAAGCTGGGGGCCCGGGCCGTCACACGGGCGCCCAGGGCGCGCCTCTCTATGGAATCGCTCAGCGTCAGGAGCCGCCTCAGCCGCTCGTTCTCCAGCCGGGACTGTTCGTAGGCGCCGTTGAGCAGCGAGAGACGCTGCACGGCCTCCCGGAGGGCCTCGTTCTCGGCCCGCGCGCCGACCAGCCAGAAATACCCGCGCCAGAAATCGCCGACCCCGCCGGTGATCCTGGCGAAGAGGGAAAGCACCGGGGCCTGGGCCGCCATCGTCCAGCTCTTGAACAGCAGGGTCCCGGAGGGAGTTTTTATCTGCAGCGACAGCAGGGCCAGCTGCAGGACCAGCAGCGGGATCAGCACCGCCGCCGACCGCTGTCCGTTCACCCTCGAAGGCAATTCACTGGACACAGATTCTCCGGAACAACTTCAGGTCCGTCAACATCTTGCTGGTCCCGAGAACGACCGACGAAAGGGGGTCCTCGGCCACGAAGACGGGAAGCCCCGTCTCCGCCCCCAGCCTCTTGTCAAAACGTTTCAGGAGCGCCCCGCCGCCGGTCAGCACGATCCCCCGGTCCATGATGTCGGCGGACAATTCGGGCGGCGTCCGCTCGAGGGCGACCTTGATGGCGTTGATCAGGATCGCGATGCTGTCGCTCAGGGCCTCCCGGATCTCCTCGTCGGAGATGGTGACCGTCTTCGGCACCCCCTCGATCAGGTTCCGCCCCTTGATCTCCATGGTCATCGGCCGCTCCAGCGGGGCGGCGGACCCGATCTGGATCTTGATCGCCTCCGCGGTGCGCTCCCCGATCAGCAGGTTGTGCTTCCGCTTGATGTACTGGATGATCGCCTCGTCGAGCTCGTTGCCGGCGACCCGCACCGACCGGCTGTAGACGATGCCGGAGAGCGAAATGACCGCGATATCGGTGGTGCCCCCGCCGATGTCGACGATCATGTTGCCGCACGCCTCCGTGATCGGCATGCCCGCGCCGATGGCGGCCACGATCGCCTGTTCCACCAGGTACACCTCGCTGGCCTTGGCGCGCAGGGCCGACTCCTGCACCGCGCGCTTTTCCACCTGGGTGATCTCCGAGGGGATGCCGATCACGATGCGGGGGCTCAGCAGGTGGTTGCGGCTGTGCGCCGCCTTGATGAAATACTTCAGCATGACCTCGGTGACGTCGAAATCGGCGATCACCCCGTCCTTCATCGGCTTGACCGCCACGATGTCGGCGGGGGTGCGCCCGAGCATCTCCTTGGCCGCGTGTCCCACGGCAAGCACCCGCTTGTTATTCCTGTCGAGGGCGACGATCGACGGCTCGTTGACCACGATCCCCCGCCCCTTCGCGTAAACGAGCGTGTTCGCGGTCCCGAGATCGATGGCCAGGTCACTGGAAAAAAAACCGAACAAAGTTCTTAAATTCATAGTTCCTATACGGCGACTTTGATACTGTTCCTGGAAAGTTCCTTGGCACGGTACATCGCGGCGTCCGCCTTCCTGATCAAACCCTCGGCCGTCAGCGTGTGCCTGGGGCAATTGGCCACCCCGAGGCTGACCGTGAGGCGGATGCTCAGGTTGCGGGCGGCGAACTCGTACCTCTCCACCCTCTTCCTGATGCGCTCGGCGACCGCCATGGCCCCGCCGAGCGGGGTCTCCGGAAGAACAATTACAAACTCATCCCCTCCATATCTTCCGACCACATCCGTCTCGCGGACACATTGCTTGAACACCTGCCCCATTTCCGCCAGGGCCCGACTTCCGACCAGATGTCCGAAAGTGTCGTTGATGCATTTGAATTCATCAATGTCTATAAACAGCAAAGATACTTTTTTCTTGTACCGGAGGCAACGTTTTACCTCGACTTCGAGGTATTTTTTGAGATATCGGTAGTTGTACAGCAGGGTCAAATCATCGGTGATCGTGAGCCGCTCGGAGAGCTCGAACCGGCCGAGCGTCCGGATGGCCACCGCGAGCGGGCCCGCCGCCATTTCGACCAGCGCCCGGTCCTCGGGGGCAAAGGCTCCGCCCGCCCTGCTCACCAGTTCGATCACCCCGACCTTTTCGCCGCGGCAGGCAAGGGGATGAAGGAGCACGGACCGGGCCGAGTCCCCCGGCGCACGGCCGTCGTCGAGACAGGGCGTTCCGCCCTCGAACACCCGTCGCACGGCGGACAACCGGTCGCCGGCTTCGGATTCCGGGGGGGTTCCGGCGCTCAGGACGCGCTCGAGCTCACCTCCCGATTCCGACGGCAGGTAGAGCGCCCCCTCCTGGGCCCCGATGCGGGTCTGGACCCGCTCCAGCAGCGGGCCCAGGGCGGATTTCCGCCCCGAAAGGCGGGCGCAGGCGTCCAGGGCGGAGACGAACGTGTCGAGAAAATCCCGGGTATCGTCCGCCCGGCGGGAGGCCGATTCCGCCTCGCGGCGGAAAGATCCCGCCGCCACCAGGCCGTCGAGCAGCGTCCGCACCAGGGCAGGCGGGGCGGGGACCCGGAGTTCCGTCTCCCCCGCCCCGGTCTTTACGGCGGCCTCCCCGGATGTGGACGCGGAGGTCCGGAAACCGACCGGTTCCGCCCCCGGAAAGGCATCCGCGAGGCGGCCCCGGAGCCCGGGGGCCCCGTCAACCGGGAAGAAGACCGCGACGTAATCGCTCCCGGGCCTCCACCCCTCGGCCAGGACCTCCTTCTCCTCGAAAAACTCCGCTTCCCACGGCATCCCGTCCGGGATGCCGCCCGCGACCAGTTCGGGGGCACGGTCCCTGTAGACGATTCCGATTCTGGACCTTTCGTCCATGTTATCAGTCCCCGGCACGGTAACGAAAATGGTGTTTGGCCGTCAGGGTGCTCGTGCGCCCCGCCAGGTTCGTCGCCCTTAAAACGATCTCGACGGTCTCCGCCGTCCTGGGGAAAGGGTTGGTGAAGTGCTTGAACGCACCATCCCCCTCGACCACGACCTTCTCGTCGTTGACGGTCAGCCGGCTCCCCGGTTCCACGTGCCCGACCAGTTCAAGGCTCCGTCCGAACGGGACGATCCGTTCCAGCCTCAGGGAGGGGATCAGCCCCCCCGCTTCCGCCCGGTCGAGCGACCGCCTCCCTCCCGGGGCCGCCTCTTCCCCCATCGCCTGCTCCGCCGGCCCGGGGGACGCCGTCATCCATATCTCCATCTCGTTGCTTCCCGTCGGCTGCACGGCGAAGATCGTCCCGGCCCGGATGGAGGCTACGGTCCCGTTGGGGTAGCGGATGCTGGCGCCGCCCCGGGCGCCGGTCCGGACCAGGTCCCCGTCGGCCAGTTTCCGGCCCACTCCGGCCGCCCGCCATTCGGAGTCTCCGGGTTCGAGGACCTGCACGGTTCCGGAGGCGGCCACGATCTCGCTGAATTCCGGGGGAGGAGCGTCGCCCCCGGACGCCGTCCCCTTCGGAGCCCGATGGAGACAGACCGCCGCGAGGACGGCCGCGGCCGCCAGGATCAGGACGCCCGGGATCAGGACATTGCGCACCCCGATGCCGCGCCGCCGCTTGCCGGGACCGGTCGCCGAATCACTCGAATTGTTCTTCATTTTCCGCCGTTTGCATGGGAGGCGGCGGGCATCCCTCCACCCCTCATCTACACGTATCCCTTCGCCCGCTCTCAATCCTCATCGGTCGGGGAGAGATGCCCTATTATATATTCGGCACGGAAAAAGAGAACCCTAAAAGGACGCGAACCGTCGGGGCCCGCTCCCCCCTTTCGCGATCCTGTTTTGTCCCGGTCTGTGCTATACTCCCCGTTTTCAGTCTCGAACGGAGGGGGTTTCTTCCCATGCTGGATCTGATGCGCCGCAAAAAGCGTCTAAAACTGGTTCTTTGGCTCGTCATCATCGCCCTGGCCCTGACCATGATGATCTTCTTCATCCCGGGGATGGACATGGGCGGTGTCGCCACCACTTCGTCCGTCGCCGAAGTCGACGGGCGCCCGATCCCGACCGGCAGTTTCGTCAACCTGTACCGCAGGACGGTCGACCGCATCAACGCGGGGGGAAGGAACCGGATGGACCGGAAGACCCTTCAATCGATGGGACTTCCCCAGCAGGTGCTCGAGGACCTGGTATCGGCCGAACTGATCGAGATCCTGGCCGAGCGCCTCGGGGTCCGCGTCACCCCGGAGGAGATCCGCCGCGCGGTGGAAACCCACCCCAATCTCCAGAACGGGGGGAAATTCATAGGGATTGAAAGCTACAAGGCCCTCCTGGCGCAAAACAACTATTCTGTCGCCGATTTCGAAAGCGACATGAGGCGCATGCGGCTTCTGGACAAGGTGCACGGGATCGTCACCAGTTCCCTCGACGTGGGGGAGCGCGAACTGCGCGAGGAGTTTTCCAGGTCCACGCTGAAGACCCAGGTGGACCTGGTCCTGCTCAGGAAGGAGGACTTCCGCAAACGTGTCCAGCCGACGGCGGCCGAACTCGAGACTCACTTCAACGCCCACAGCGACTCCTATCGCGTCGGAGAGAAGCGGCGCGCCCGCTACCTGCTGGTCCCGGCGGAGGCGCTCGCAGCGGGCATCACCGTGACCGACGAGGACGTCCTGCAGGAATGGAAACAGGTGCCCCACGAGGAAACGGCCGAGGCCGCCCACATCCTGCTCCTGGTCGAAGACCCGGCGGAGGAGGCCGCGGTCCGGCAGCGGGCGGAAGAGGTGCTCGAGCAGATCCGCGCGGGGGCGGATTTCGCCCGGATGGCGCGCGAACACTCCCAGGACACCGGGAGCGCCTCCAGGGGGGGATACCTGGGGCCCTTTCAACGGGGGCAGATGGTGCCCGAATTCGAGGCCGCCGCCTTTTCCCTCGAACCGGGAAAGGTCTCGGACCTGGTGAAAACCCAGTACGGGTTCCACATCATCAAGGTGCTGAAACGCGAAACGCCGACGCTGGAATCCAATCGCCCGCAACTCGCGATGGTCGCGCTGCAGAAAAAAGCCCTGGCGCTCGCCCGCCAGAAAGCGGAAGAAGCCGCGGCCCTGCTCCGGGGCGGCAAGAAACCGGACGAGGCGGCCCGGGAACTGGGCGCCGGCGCGGAAGTGCGCGAAACGGGCCTCTTCTCCCAGGAGGACAACCCGTTCGATTTCGGCATCTCGCAGGCGATGAGGGACGAAGTCTTCACCCTCAAGGAAGCGGGCGCGGTCGGCCAGGCGGTCGAGCACCCCCTCGGCTTCGCCGTCGCCACCCTGACCGGGATAGAGCCGGCCCGGGCGGGGCGATATGAGGAATTCCGGGACCGGGTCCGGAACGATTACGTCGACGCCCGGGCGGGGGAACTGCTGCAGGCCGAGGCGCAGAAGCTCGCGGAAGCGGCGCGTAAGCAGGGAAGCCTGCGCGAGGCGGCCCGCGCCGCCGGTTTCGGCGTCACGAAAAGCCCGGAGTTCACGGTTACGGGGACGGCGGACCCCGAAATCGGCGCCAACTCCCCGTTCAACAGGGCCGCTTTCGACCTGGAACCGGGAGCGGTCGGAACCCCCCAGGCGGTGGTCGACAACTTCGTGGTCTTCCAGGTCCTCTCCCGCTCGCAGTTCGACGAAGCCGCCTTCACGGAAGCGAAACCGGAGCTGAAGCAGAGAATGCTCGAGTCGCTTCGGGACCCGTATTTCCAGGAATATGTCGGCAGGCTCCGGGCGGAGCTTGAAAAGGCGGGCAAGCTCGAGATCTACAACGACATCCTCGAGCGGGCGGCCTTGAACTACTGATCCCGGCCGCGGTTGAGCTCGTAAAGGATCCGCAGGCCGTCGAGCGTGAGCCAGGGGGCGAGCACACCGACAACCTTTGTTTCGCGGGCGATGACGGGGGCCAACCCCCCCGTGGCGATGACCCTTGTGCCGGGTCCCAGTTCGGCCCGGAAGCGTGCAACCATCCCTTCCACGAGCCCGACGTACCCGAGGAGCAGCCCCGACTGGAGCGACTGCACCGTATTCCTCCCGATGGCGGAGGAAGGGGGCCGCAGTTCGACCCGCGCAAGCTTGGCCGCCCTCAGGGACAGGGCCTCGGCCGCGATCCCCATCCCCGGGGTGATGGCTCCCCCCAGGTAGTCCCCGTCCGCGCTGACGGCGTCGAAAGTGGTGGCGGTGCCCAGGTCGATGACGCACGCCGGCCCCCCGTAAAGGGCGAAGCCCGCCGCGACATCCACGATCCGGTCGGCGCCGATCTGTTCCGGGGCGTCGCACAGAATCCGGATGCCCGTCTTCACGGAGCTGTCCACGATCAGCGGCCGGCTGCGGAGGCATTCCCGGCTCACTTCCTCGAAAACCCCGGTCAGCGGCGGAACGACGCTTGCGATGGCCACCGACCGGACGTCGCCGGTTTCGATGCCCGCGCGGCGCACCATCTCCCGGAGGGAAGCGCCGTACTCGTCCGCCGTCCTCTCGCGCTCCGTGGCGAGGCGCCAGCGGGGCCCCGGAACGTCCCCTTCATACAGGCCGAGGGTGATATTGGTATTGCCGATATCGATCGCCAGAAACATGCTTTGGTCGCCGGTACGCATCCCCGCTTGCGCGGGGGCGTCCCGCCCCGTCATTCCGGCTTTTTCGCCGGTTTCCCGCTCGAGTCGAACCCCCCCAGCCCGCGGCAGTTCTGGCACAGGCCGCTTCCGTGCGGGTAGCAGGAAGTGCAGGTTTTCCCCTTCTGCAGAGCCAGCCGCCCCGTTCCATGGCACGCCCGGCACTGCCCCGTACCCTTGCAGTGCGCGCATATCCTGTAAGATTCCGCCATTGCCCGACCTCCCTATGCGCCCGCGCCGCCCCGGGACCCTCCCGGGACTCAGCGCTGGCATTGCTGACAGAAAAAGGTGCCCCGATTACCCTGGCTGATTCTCCGGATCGGCCTCCCGCATTCGACGCACTGCTTCCCCTCCCTCATGTAGACCGCGAGGTGATCCCGGTGCCCCCCCGCCTTCCCGTCCGCCCCCCTGAAATCGGAGAAGGTGGTCCCCCGCCGCCGGATCGCGTCCCGCAAGACCTTTTGAACGGCGGCCGCCAGGCGGCCGCTCTCCCTGCCGCTGAGGGTCGCGCACCTGCGCCCGGGGTGAATGCGGGCCTCGAAAAGTGCTTCGCAGGCGTAGATGTTTCCGATCCCGGCCAGCACCCCCTGGTCGAGGAGAAAGGATTTGATCTCGCGCCGGCTGCCGTGGAGCCTTCGGCCCAGCCACTCGCCCGTGAACCCCGGCTGCAGGGGATCCTTCCCCAGGGAGCGGATTTCGGGAATCGCCCGCGGCGACACCCCCTCGTACAGGGCCAGCAGCCCGAAACGGCGGGGGTCCCGGTACTCCAGCCCGTCCCCGTCGGAGAAGAGGATGGAGGCGTGCGTGTGCCTGCCCCCTTCCGCCCGGCCGGGTTCGTGATAAAGAAGCCGCCCGCTCATCCCCAGGTGAATCACCCAGAAAGCCTTCGGTTCGAGCGTCAGGACGAGGTACTTGCCGTATCTCCGCACGCGTCGGATCGTGCGCCCGACAAGCGCCGTCCCCAGGCCGGGGGACACCGGTTTCCTGAGCGGCAGCCCCGAAAGGCGGACCCCGGCAATCCGTTTCCCCTCGACCCTCCCGCGGAGTTGCCGGGCGATCGTTTCCACTTCAGGCATTTCGGGCATAAGATCGGGCACCGCTCCCGGCGCTACGGTTCGTCCGGGGAGGAATCCGGCCCCGCGTCCGCCCCGCCGGCGACCTCTTCCGCCGCCTGTTCGGCAAGCTCGTCGATCTCCCCGCCGTCGATGTCGTCCCCGAGTGCGCCCCCCATTTTCTTCATCCAGCGGGCCACGCTCCCGGGGTCGTTCTCGTCCAGGCCCGACAGGCTCGCCGGGTCGGCCAGCGATTCCAGCCTCTGCTCCTCCGACCTGGGGGAGGAGAAGCGGGAGAAGAGCCGCTCCAGGTCCCTCCCCCCGCAGAATCCGCACTCCGGTTCGAACGCCGAAGGCGTCATCACCAGGAAACTCATCCTCCGA
Source organism: Acidobacteriota bacterium (assembly GCA_012729555.1). Lineage (NCBI taxonomy): Bacteria > Pseudomonadati > Acidobacteriota > Acidobacteriota bacterium. The sequence goes on along the minus strand of JAAYCX010000081.1, from coordinate 12,028 downwards.
CGGCAGCTGCGGCAACGATATTCATAGATGGGCATGACGCACCCTCACACCGTATCTTCCGGCCGGCGGCTCAGGACTTCTTCCGCCGGTAGGGGCCGCTTTTTCCCCCGCTCTTCTCCAGCAGCCGGATCCTCTCGATCGTTGCCCCCTTTTCCACCGCCTTGACCATGTCGTAGAGGGTCAGCGCGGCGACGGAGGCGGCCGTCAGGGCCTCCATCTCGACCCCGGTCGAGCCGGCCGTGGAGACCGTGGCGAGAAAGCGCACCCCCTTCCCCCGCGCCGTGGCCTCCACATCCACGTGCGAAAGCAGGAGCGGGTGACACAGGGGGATGAGCTCGGGCGTCCGCTTGGCGGCCATGATGCCCGCAAGCCGGGCCGTTTCCAGGGCGTTCCCCTTGGGCAGCCTCCCCCCGGCGAGCAGGGACCGGGTCGAGGGGGAAAGGGTGATGAACGATTCCGCGACCGCACGGCGGACGGTGACGGGCTTGTCGGTGACATCCACCATGCGCGCTTTCCCCTCGTCATCCAGATGCGTCAGCCGCGCGTCCTTGTTCCTGGCCATGTCCCCTCCCCTGCAACCGGTTACCGTTGTCTGGCAAAAAAATCGGGCAATAGCATGATCTCGACCCTGTCCCCGCGCTGCAACCTGTCCAGGTGCTTCGGGAATATGTACGCGGCGTTGGCGCCGGTATAACCGACGATGTCGGCCGAGCTCTTCCACGGAAGCGGGTCCACCTTCCATTCCTCCCCTTCCCAGAAAACCCAGGCCGGGAGAAACGCGGTCCTTCCGGATACCTGTTTCACGTCCCCGAGCAGCGTCCCCTTCATTCTGGGGAGTTCCGGCTTCTTCATGCCGCACAACCGCCCGAGCGCCGGACGGACGAAACATTCGAAGGTGGTCAGGGCCGAAACCGGGTTGCCCGGGAGGCCGAAGATCAGCCGGTCCCCCTTGCGCGCGAACACCGTCGGCTTCCCGGGCTTGATCGACACCTTGCTGAAGAGGATCTCGAGCCCGAGGTCCCGGAAGACGTCGCGGACCAGGTCGTATTCCCCCATGGATACGCCGCCGGTCATAATCAGGATGTCCCGCTGGAGGCCGGCGGTGATCTTCCGCTCGAGGTCTTCCCTGGCGTCCAGGGCGATGCCGAGATAGTCGGAGGAGAACCCCAGAAGCTCCAGCTGCGCGGCAAGGCAGTAGGCGTTGGAATTGCGGATCTGGTCCGGCCGCGGCTCCCTGTCGATCTCCACCAGCTCGTCCCCGGTGGCCAGGATGGCCACCGTGGGCTTGCGGTAGACGCGGACGCGCGCATGCCCGAAACTGGCCATCACGGCGATCTCGGACGGGCCCACGCGGTGCCCCTTTCGGAGGACCGGGTCCCCGACCCGGGCCTCGCACCCCCGGGGGGCGATGTTATCCCCGCACCCCACCGGTTCGAGGATCTCGACCCGGCTCCTGTCGGCCGAACGGCGGCACTGCTCCACCACCACCACGGCGTCGGCCCCCGGGGGGACCGGGGCCCCCGTCATGATCGACACCGCGCTCCCCGCCTCGAGGCCCGCCGGCATCCCGCCGCCCGCGCGGCTCTCGCCGGCCACCGCGAGTTCCACCGGGGCAGGGCGCGTATCCTCCGCCCGCACCGCGTAACCGTCCATGGCGCACCGGTCGAAGGGGGGGATGTCCGAGGTGGCGAGAAGGTCTTCGGCCAGCACCCGGCCCAGGGACGACCGGAACTCCACCGTCTCCACCCCGGGCTCCGGCAGGTTGGCCAGCAAAATCCGCAACGCTTCTTCCACGCTGATCATACAATCTCCCGCCATCGGCGAAGGGAACAGGGGCCGGGCATCACCTCTTGTACCCGATCTTCCGGAGGAATTCCCTGCGGGCCGCCTCGTCCGATCCGGTCTCCACCCCCTGGGGCGGCAGGCCGTCGATGACGCCGACAATCCCCCGGCCCTGCTCGGTTTCCGCCACGATCACCTCGAGCGGGTTGGCCGTGGCGCAGAAAATATGACACACTTCGGGGCAATGTTTCACCGCATTCAGCACGCTGATGGGAAAAGCGCCCTCGAGGATCACGACGAAGGCGTGTCCGGCCCCGAGGGCTTCCGCGTTTTTCGCCGCGACCTCCCGCAGCCCGGCGTCGTTCCCCTCCACCCGGACGAGGCGGGGACCGGAAGCCTCGCAGAACGCGATCCCGAACCGGGCGCCGGGGCAGCCGGTGGCGAGGATCTCGTAGAGATCCTCGACCGTCTTGATGAAGTGGCTCTGCCCCACGATGATGTTGGCGTCGGCCGGGATCGTCAGTCGGACGCTGCCGAGTTCCATGGTTCCCTCCCGACCCGGGCCAGGCCCCGGGTCCTCATGCCGTTAAAGTCTCGGGCCGCACGTGGCCGATAGTATATTGCAGGAGCGCGGCGGTGGTTGTCCGGGGCCCGGACATCCTCTATAATCTCCGCACGGTCGGGCGCGCCCGGCGGGGATTGTAGCATACCTCCCACCGGCCTCCGGCAACTGTTTCTGGCCAGGCGCGGTGCCTGCATGCCTGAGGGCGAGGTTCAATCTATGTGCGGAATCGTCGGATATATCGGACCGAAGCCGGTCGTTGGCGTCCTCGTGGGGGGCCTGCGCAAACTGGAATACCGTGGCTACGACTCGGCCGGGCTGGCGGTGGTCAAAGGCCGGGAGGTCTCGGTGCGCCGCGCCCCCGGGAAGCTGTCCAACCTGGCGCGCTCCCTCGAGTCCGACCCGCTCGACGGGGAATACGGCATCGGACACACCCGCTGGGCCACCCACGGCCGGCCGACCGAGGACAACGCCCACCCGCACCGGGACTGCACGGGCAGGATCGCGGTCGTTCACAACGGCATCATCGAAAACTACCTGGAACTGAAGGCCCGGCTGGAGCGGGAGGGACACCGGTTCGTCACCGAGACCGACACGGAGGTCATCGCCCACCTCGTCGAATCGCTCCTCCCCGGAAGGAGCCTGCCCGGGGCGGTGCGGGAGGCGCTGGGGCGCCTGCGCGGGAGCTTCGCCCTCTGCCTCCTCTCCGCCGATTGCCCGGACACGCTGGTGGCCGCCCGCAGCGGCCCCCCCCTCATCGTGGGGATGGGGGAGGGGGAAAGGCTGGTCGCCTCCGACGTCCCCGCGATCCTCGAACATACGCGCAACATGTACTTCATGCGGGACGGGGAGATGGCGGTGCTCTCCCCCGGGGGGATATCGCTCGAAACCTTTGACGGGCAGGAGTTGCCGTTCGAGCCGCGCGAGGTTTCCTGGAGCCCCGCAATGGCCGAAAAGGGGGGGTTCCGGCACTTCATGCTCAAGGAAATCCACGAGCAGCCCCGCAGCCTCGAGGACACCGTGGCGGGGAGGGTGTCCCCGGAATCGGGGGAGGTTTTCCGGGATGAGGAGGGGATCTCCGGCCTGGCCCTCGGGGAAACGGAGAAGATCCACATCGTCGCCTGCGGGACCTCCTGGCACGCCGCCCTGGTGGGGAAGTTCCTGATCGAGGAGATGGCCCGCGTCCCGGTGGAGATCGACTACGGTTCCGAGTTCCGCTACCGGGACCCGCTGGTGGGGCCGAAATCGCTCGTCATCGCCATCAGCCAGTCGGGGGAGACGGCCGACACCCTCGCCGCCGTCCGGGAAGCCCGGTCCCGGGGCGCCCGGATCCTCTCCATCTGCAACGTCGTCGGCAGCATGCTCTCGCGGGAGAGCCACGGGACCCTCTACACCCGCAGCGGGCCCGAAATCGGGGTGGCCTCCACCAAGGCCTTCACCTGCCAGCTCGCCGTCCTGGTGCTCCTGGCGCTGCACCTGGGACGGCAGAGGGGCCGGCTCACGGCGGAGGCATCGATCGGGATGATCTCCGCCCTCCGGCAGGTGCCGCGCGCGGTGGAGGAGATCCTCGGCCAGGCCGACGCCTGCGCCCGGATCGCCCGGGACGTCTACCTGCACGACAACGCCCTCTACCTGGGAAGGGGGATCCACTACCCGATCGCGCTCGAGGGCGCCCTGAAGCTGAAAGAGATTTCGTATATCCATGCCGAGGGCTACCCGGCCGGGGAGATGAAGCACGGCCCGAACGCGCTGATCGACCACAACCTCCCGGTCGTCGCACTGGCGGCCCGGGAAGAGGGGGACCCCCGGTCCATGCTGCGCTACGAAAAGATGCGGAGCAACATCGAGGAGGTGCGCGCCCGGGACGGCATCATCATCGCCCTGGCCAGCACCGGAGACGCCGGCATCGAGGAGATCGCCCGGCACGTGATCCGGATCCCCGAGCTCCCCGATCCGCTCCTCCCCATCCTGATGGCCGTCCCGCTCCAGATGCTGGCCTACGAGATCGCCCTCCTGCGCGGGTGCGATGTGGACCAGCCGCGCAACCTGGCCAAGAGCGTCACGGTCGAATAACCCGAAAATAGAACATTCGCACCATCCAGCGGCCGCGCCACTAGAGCAAATCGACGAACACCTTGCAAGGGTAAGTTCGGGAATGTTATAAATTTAAACCCGACATTGGACGTACCGGGCGCCAGGACAGGATGACCTCATGGACATGATGCAGGAAGATTCTCCGAAAAGAAGGCATTACCACCGCCCTGCCGAAAGGCCTTTCACGGAAGAGGAAAGCTCCCGGGTGACGATCCTGGTCGGGGGGCTCACCCGGAAACACGAGGAGCTCATCCGCGCCGTTTTCCAGGGGGGCGGCTACAGGTGTGAACTCCTCCCGGTCCCGGACCAGGAAGCGTTTCACCTCGGGAAGGAATTCGGCAACAACGGCCAGTGCAGCCCGGCCTATTTCACCTCGGGGGCCCTGATCCAGTACCTGCGCGACCTGGAAGCCGGGGGGATGTCCCGGCGGGACATCGTCGACAACTACCTTTACTTCACCGCCGGGTCGTGCGGCCCCTGCCGCTTCGGCACCTACGCGGCCGAATACCGGCTGGCGCTGCAGAACGCCGGGTTCGATGGTTTTCGCGTCCTCCGCTTCCAGCAGGACGACGGCATCCGCCAGAGGATCTCCGCCCCGGGGCTGAAATACACCATCGATTTCGGACTCGGCATGCTGAAGGTGCTCTTCCTCGGGGACGTCCTCAACGACCTGACCCACAACATCCGCCCCTACGAGGCGATCCCGGGGGAAACCAACCGGGTCATGGCCCTCTGCATGGAGGACCTGTGCGACCACCTGCGCCGGTACAAGGCGCCCGATCTGGTCGAGCGGGTGCCGGGCTGGTTCGTCCCGACCCTGGAAAAAAGGGACCTGGTGCGCCACCTGCTGAGCTTCCTCTACAAGATGAACCGGCACCTGAAGGGGGAGGAATTCCAGGGGGTGCTCGAACGCTGCCGCAGGCGCATCGACTCCATCGAGGTCGACCGGACGCGCCAGAAACCGATCGTCAAGGTCATCGGGGAATTCTGGGCGCAGACCACCGAGGGGGGGGGCAACTACAGGATGTTCGAGTTTTTGGAGAAAGAGGGGGCCCATGTCCAGCCCGAAGCGATCGGGACCTGGCTCGCCTACCTGATGGCCCACGCACGCATGCAGATGGTCCCCCGCCGCGGGATGAACGCGGACTGCGAGGAACCGGCCCCCTGGGATCTCCGGCAGCGCCTCCGGAACGAACTCTCCTTCCAGAAGAAACGGGCGCTCCTCTCCTTCGGGGAACGCCTCTATGCCCGGCTCTACCACCGGGTCATCAAGTCCCTCGGCGGCATCGCCCACACCCTGGTCTCGCAGGAGAAGCTGGCCGAGCTGGCCAGTCCCTATTACCGGCCGCTGGCTCGCGGGGGGGAGGGTTATCTCGAGGTGGGGAAAAACATCTACTACCACTCGCAGAAGCTGTGCCACATGGTGCTGAGTCTCAAGCCCTTCGGCTGCCTCCCCTCCTCCCAGTCCGACGGGGTGCAGTCGGCCGTCGTCAGCGGGCACAAGGACATGATCTACCTCCCCATCGAGACCTCCGGCGAGGGGGAAACAAACGCATACAGCCGCGTGCAGATGGCGCTCGGCGAGGCCAAGGCGAAGGCCAAGGCGGAGTTTCAGCAGGCGCTCGAGAGCACCGGGAAACACCTCGACCAGATCCGCGCCTTCGTCGCCCAGCACCCCGAGTTGAGCTCCCCCATGTACCCGGTCCCGCACCGCAGGGGTACCGCCGGCGTGGCGGCCAACTTCGTGCTCCATGTCGGGGACCTGATGGCGGGGCGATGATGCAGCGCGCCGCCGGAAGGCCGGGCCCGGGGTCCGCCGTCGATACGAGTACACTTTTTGTTCGAGTCAGGCTTTGGATATGACCAGATTGATTGCCGGAATTGACGTGGGCTCCACCACGGTCAAGGCCGTGGTGGCCGATGCGGAGACCGACGAGATCCTGTGGAAGGACTACCGCAGGCACGAGACGCGCCAGCTCGACACCCTGCTCGATTTCCTGGAGCGCATGGAGCGGGAGACGGACTTCGGGCCCGGCAACGGCCGGGTGTTCCTCACCGGCAGCGGCGCATCGATCTTCACGGAGCTGATCGGGGCCAAGTTCGTCCAGGAGGTCCTGGCCGCCTCGCTGGCCGTGGAGCGGCGCTGCCCGGAGGCCTCCTCCTACGTGGAGATCGGCGGGCAGGACGCCAAGATCGTCATCATGCGCAGGGACCCCGGGGGCGGCCCCGTCAAGAAGTTCCCCTCGATGAACGACAAGTGCGCCGGGGGCACCGGGTCGGTCATCGACAAGATCAGCAAGAAGCTGGGGATCCCGCTCGAGGACCTGTCCCGGCTCCGCTACGACGGCCTCCGCCTGCACCCGGTGGCCGGCAAATGCGGCGTGTTCGCCGAAACCGACATCAACGGCCTGCAGAAACAGGGGATTCCGGCCGAGGAACTGATGGCCTCCCTGTTCGAAGCCTTCGTTGTCCAGAACCTGCAGGTGCTCGCGCGCGGCCACACGCTCCTGCCCCAGGTGGTGCTGCTGGGGGGGCCGAACGCCTTCATCCCGGGGATGCGGGAAGCGTGGGTGCATAACATCACCCTGATGTGGCGGGAACGCGGAGTGCGGATCCCCGAAGGCTCCCGGCCCGGGGACCTGATCCGGGCCCCTCAGGACGCCGAGTATTACGGGGCCCTGGGAGCCATCGAGTTCGGCAGGGACGAGGAGGCGGAAGTCGGGCATTACCTGGGATCCGGGAAGCTGCGGGACCTCCACGCCGAACGCTCGCGCGGGGAAGGCCGGAGCGGAACCGGGATCCCCGCCCTGGCCCGATCGGAGGAAGAGGTGGCCTCCTTCCTCGCGGCCTACGCGCCCCCCCCCTTCGTGCCGCCGAAGTTCTCCCCGGGCGATATCGCCCGGGGGTTCATCGGAATCGACGGCGGATCGACATCCACCAAGGCCGTCCTCCTCTCTCCCGGGGGGGAGGTCCTGGCGCGGGCCTACCAGCTCTCGAAGGGGAACCCCATCCAGGACACGGTCGAGATCCTCGAAAAGCTCCGCGGCCAGGTCGAGTCGCAGGGGGCCCGGATCGAGGTGCTGGGCGCCGCGACCACGGGGTACGCCAAGGACACGCTGCGCGACGTCATCCGCGCCGATGTGGCCCTGGTGGAGACGGTGGCGCACACCAAGTCGGCCCTCCACTACTACGACGTCCCGGACGTCATCGTGGACGTGGGCGGGCAGGACATCAAGCTCATGGTCCTGAAGGACGGACGCGTCAAGGATTTCAAGCTCAACACCCAGTGCTCGGCCGGGAACGGCTACTTCCTGCAGGCGATTTCCGAGGGATTCGGATACCGCGTGGAGCAGTTCGCCGAGGTCGCCTTCACCGCCCGCGAGATGCCCGTCTTCCCTTACGGCTGCGCCGTGTTCCTGCAGTCCGACATCGCCAGTTTCCAGGGGCAGGGGTGGAAACCGAACGAGATCCTCGCCGGGCTGGCGGCCGTGCTCCCCAAGAACGTCTGGCTCTACATCGCCAAGGTCCCCAACCTGGCCGAACTGGGCACGCGCTTCATCCTGCAGGGGGGGACGCAGAACAACCTGGCCGCGGTCAAGGCTCAGATCGATTTCATCCAGCAGCGTTTCCGCGGGACCGGGAAAACGCCCGAAATCACCGTCCACAAGCACGCGGGGGAGGCGGGCGCCATCGGCACCGCCTTCGAGGCCATGACGCTGTGGCGCCAGGGGCGCGCCACCACCTTCATCGGCCTGGACGCGGTGCGCAGGATCGAATACCGGACGACGGTCGGGGAGGAAACCCGCTGTCCTTTCTGCAAGAACCACTGCCTCCGGACCTTCATCGATATCGGGGGACAGGGGGAAGCGCCCCGCCGCCTCATCATCGCGCCATGCGAGAAGGGGGCGGCGGAAGACCTGGGGGCCATGAAGGCGATCCAGGCGGAGCTCGACGCGGCGCGCGACACCAACCCCAACCTCGTGGAATACGCGGGCCGGGAGGTATGGAAAATGCCCGCGAGCGGGCAAGCGAGGCCCGTCCCCGCCTGGAACCTCCGCCGGAAATCGGTCATGGAGCGCCGCGGGCGCTTCCGCGTCGGGATCCCGCGCGTGCTCGGGATGTACGCCTACGCCCCGCTCTTCAGCGCTTATTTCGGGTCCCTGGGAGTCGCGGCCGAAAACATCGTCTATTCCGATGTCACCAGCGAGGAGATGTTCCGTGCGGGTTCCAAGCGGGGGTCGATCGACCCGTGCTACCCCTCGAAACTCGGCCTGGCCCACGTCCACAACCTCCTCTTCGAGAAACACCGGAAAAAGGCGCTCGACTGCATTTTCTTCCCGATGCTCGACATCCTGCGCACCCCTTTGAGCATTCGCGCCGCCAACGCCTGTCCGACGACGGCCCTCACCCCCGAGGTCGTGAGGGCGGCCTTCACCAAGGAAACGGACCTCTTCGCCGAGAACGGCCTCCGCTATATCAACCCCCTGCTGGACATGGCGAAACCCCAGCTCCTGGCGCGCCAGCTCTACGCGGAACTGCACCCCCTCCTCGGCCTCGCCAGGAAGGAAAACCTGGAGGCCGTCTACGCGGGCTACGCGGCCCTGGAGGAGTACGAGGCGAACCTGCAGCGCCGGGCCCGGGATATCATCGACCGCCTGGAAAAGGAGGGGCGGATCGGCATCGTCCTGCTGGGGAGGCCGTACCATCACGACCCGGGGATCCACCACGGAATCCCCGAAGAGCTGCAGAGGCGGGGGTACCCGGTTCTTTCGCAGTCGACCCTCCCCATGGACGGGGACCTGCTCGATCGCCTGTTCGGGGACGAGGTGGCCGCGGGCGTCATCGAGCACCCCCTGGACATCTCCGACGTCTGGAAACACTCCTACTCAGCCAACAGCGCCCACAAGGTCTGGGCGGCCAAGTTCACCGCCCGTCACCCCAACCTGATCGCGGTGGAGATGTCGAATTTTAAGTGCGGTCACGACGCCCCGATCTATGCTACCATCGAGCGCATAATCGAGATGTCGGGAACGCCCTTTTTCGCGTTCAAGGATATCGATGAGAACAGGCCGACGGGGTCGATCCGGCTCCGGGTCGAGACCATCGATTATTTCCTCAAGCGCTACGGGAAGGAGCTCGAGGGGGAAACCTCCGCCGGGGAAATCGAACGGGAGGCCGTTCTCGAAATGCGGTGAACTCAAAACCCTGGAGAGGCACATGTTCAAGGAATTCAAAGAATTCGCGATGAAGGGCAACGTGCTGGACATGGCGGTGGGCATCGTCATCGGCGCCGCCTTCGGCAAGATCGTCACCTCTTTCGTATCCGATGTCCTGATGCCTCCTATCGGCGTCCTGATGGGAGGCATGGATTTCGGCAACCTGTTCCTCACCCTCTCCGGCGGCGAATTCGCGAGTCTCGCCGCGGCCAAGGAGGCTGGGGCCGCCACGCTGAACTACGGAGTGTTCCTGAACACCGTCATCGATTTCCTGATCGTGGCGTTCGCCATATTCCTGCTCATCAAGCAGGTCAACCGGATGAAACGGAAGGAAGAGGCCGCGCCGGCGCCCGACACGAAGGAATGCCCCTTCTGCGCCTCCGCGATCGCGATCAAGGCCACGCGCTGCCCCAACTGCACCTCGCAACTCGGGTAGACCGCATCCCGTCAGGGGACGGCAAGGCCCCCGGGGCCGGCTCACGCCGGCCCCGTTCTTTTTGGGGGATCTCTATTTCTTGAAGAGGTCGAGGAACGCCTGGCGGTGGCTGTTCTCCACCCGCGGCGGGGGCGCCCCGCTCCCCTGCTTCTCGATGAGGACCTTCGGTTCGAAAAGGGGGCAGGAGTTGTTGGCGCTCTTGTTCGTCACCCGCGTCTCCACCGGCTTGATGCATTCGTTGCGCGCCGAGGGGTCGAAATTCAGGCAGTTGCGGCAGGTGTGAAGATCGGTGCCGCAGCTCTTGCAGGTATCGGTGGTCTGGATCTTTTCCGCCACCTGGATCTCCGCCGCGCAGTTGTTGCACCGGGTGACCAGGTGGAACTTCGTCTCGATTCTCGCCCCGGCCCCCCTGGGCCCCCTGGGGTGCGGAGGCAGCTTGGGCCGCCTCTCCCGGTCCGAATCCATGTACCCGGATTGACGATATTTTCTGGACATTCATCTCCTCAACAGTCCGGCGGGAAGATTTCCGCCCGGCACAAACCGCATGATTTTCAGGTCCCGCTTTTGGGGGAGAACCGATCTCTGAATCTTGGGCCGCTCCAGGCAAGGGCTGGTGCGACAGGACTCATGGGCTCCAAAATAGGCCCCGCCTGAAGGCGGCCTCCGAATCCTCATTCGAAGTATTGCACTACGATTGGTTGGATAATCTTCCAAGGCCAGCGAACATACAGGTTACCACACGCGGGGCCCGAGGTCGACAATTTTCGATTCCCCGGGATCAGGCCCCGGAGGATTGCATGGCCTCCAGGTCGGCGTGCAGCCGCTCCCAATCCGACATCGAAATCGCCAGCGCCGCCTGCAGCTGGTTGTGCTCCTCCATGGTCGCGCGGAAGAGCTGGTGGTCCCGGTAGAGTTCCTCCGAGGCCAGCATCCGGCCCAGAACGGCGATCCGGGTCTCGTCGAGCTCGATCTTCCCCTCCAGGGCCTTGATCTCCTCCCTGATCTTCCGGATCCTGATCGGGTTCACCTTCTTCTTCCGCCCCTCGCCCGCGGCCGGGGTTTCGCGCGCCGGTGCGGAAACGGCCGGCGGGGGAGGCGCTTCCGCCGCGCGGAGCTCCGCTTCCTTCTTCCGCACGTAGTCTTCGTAGTTGCCCAGGTAGGCCACGGCCGTCCCGTCGCCGATCTCCAGGACCCTGTTGGCCAGCCCGTCGAGAAAGTAGCGGTCGTGGCTGACGAACACGATCGTCCCGCCGTAATCCCTGAGCGAGTCCATCAGGATGTCCTTCGACCGGATATCCAGGTGGTTGGTCGGCTCGTCGAGCAGCAGGCAGTTCGCCGGCGACAGGAGGAGCTTGCACAGCACCAGCCGGCTCCGCTCCCCGCCGCTCAGGACCGACACCGGCTTTTCGATCGAGTCCCCTGAAAAGAGGAAGCACCCGAGCAGCGTCCGCAGCTCGGGCACGATGTGGTTGGGCGCCACGGCGTAGACCTCGTCCCAGACGGTCTTGGTCGAGGAGAGGAGGTCGTCCTGGTCCTGGGAAAAATAGGACACGATGACGTTGTGCCCCTCCCTGCGCTCCCCCGCGGAGAGCGGCAGGCGCCCGGCCAGGATCTTCATCAAGGTCGACTTGCCCGCCCCGTTGGGCCCCACGAGGGCGACCCGGTCCCCCTTTTCCAGGATGAAGTCGAGGTCTCGGAAAACCGGCTCGCCGCCGTACCCCGCCGAGACCCGCGCGAGCTCGAGGACGTTGCGCCCGGTGCGCGGCCCCTCGGGGAACCGGAGCCGGATCGGCCGGGTGTCCGGGGGGATCTCGATCCGCTCCATCCGCTCGAGCTCCTTCAGCCGGCTCTGCACCTGCGCCGCCTTGGTCGCCTTGTAGCGGAACTTGTCGGCGAAGGCCTTGATGCGGGCGATCTCCCGCTGCTGCGCCTCGTATT